>JAJRXL010000423.1 GCA_024276335.1 Bacteroidota bacterium | reverse complement strand
TGAATCGGGTTCGTGTCGAGATCGATAAGCTCGAACTTGACCTTGAAGGTCCCGTTGTAGCGATCACCGTTGGGTTTCGTCAGGCATCCCTGGTAATGGAACTGCCGAAATACGGGTGGCGATGGGGAATCACCGGATACAACGGGAAATTGTGCCTGCCCGAGGATGAGTGTTGGAAGAACCAACATCATGATGACCATGGTACGAAATAGAAAAAATGTATTCATAGATCCTCCCTTTCAGAGTGATTCGAAATGGTTGAGATTGTTGTGGAATTAATAGAGATGGGCCTCCGAATGCGGGAATGTACTTTCTTTTTACATGAATGACAACTAAATGTCTCAAGCGATTGATAAAGGCTTTTTAAATCCGCATGACTGATAATCGGGGATAACGAGGATCGCCGATTAATTATCGTTATTCGCCATCGGATACGTAGAGAATCCCGTCGTTTTTGGGCCGAAAGCCGAAGCAATCCGGAGGAGAGAGGAAAAAAGCGTTACCGACGTCCGTGGAAGTGCAATGAGAACAAACGGAGCGTGTGAAAAAGTGCACCCATTGAGCGTGACGAAAGAAAATCATAGAAAGGCCACACGTTGCCTCTCATTTGAAAAAAGGGACGCCGTAAGTGGTTATTTCAAAAGCAGAATTGCCCGATTGGTAATGCCGTCGACTGATTTTAACCTTGCAAAATACACCCCCGTGGGGAGGTCCGTAGCTGTAAATATCGCTGTGTACATTCCCGGCACCTTGAACTCACTTGTCAGGGTCCTGATAACGCGGCCGAACCCGTCCACGATTTCCAACGTGGTAATACCGGCGTGTAGAATGCTGTACCGAATGGTTGTTGTGGGATTGAAGGGGTTGGGATAGTTCCCGGTAATACGACTTGTTGCCGGTTGTGGTACCGCGTGGTCGTTGACGCCGGTTACGGCGAAGCGGAAATAATCGAACCGGGCGGGGATGGACTTGGGCGTAGCAAGGATGCCCGCGCCGTTGGCCGCCTGCAAGCCGATGCGGGCTTTCCGTTTGGGGAAGCGGAGTGTCTCCTGCCCGATGAGCCGCCAGGTGATCCCGTCCAGGCTGTAAGTGGCGGCGAAGACGGTATCGTTGGTGCGGGATAAGCGCAGGAAAAGCACGGGAGCCGTGATGTTGTTCACGATGTCCATGATTGCGGAAGCATTGACCTCGAATTCCATCCATACGCCGTTGATTGATGTTTCGTAGATGCCACGGGATACGCGAATATAGTTATCGTCATCAATGTAATAGATCAAGCCCGCGTTGTGAAACATCGAGTCGGGATAAAAGGAAAGCTTGGTTTCGAACCGGAACGTTCCCGCCGGTGCATCCTGGACAAGGACATTCTTGACGTTGTTGTACGATGTGCCCTCCAGCGCCCCCGCATCTGTGCGAATTTCCAGTTCTGTGGAAGTAAAACGCCAGTTGACGGGATTCTCTCGTATCCACGACCACTGGCTGCCGAGCTTCCGCGTATTGAATTCGTCGCTTTGGGCGATGGCGATAAGGCTCCAGGAAAATATCACGAGGAAAAAAGCTGCGCGGGAAAACACGGTGTTTCTCCGATTATTAGTGAAGTCAGTAAACGGTCAATGCAATATAGCTTTTGACGACGCTGCCGGGTTCATCCATTGATGCCACCTGGGTTAAGGTTGGGGATCGGAACAGTTTAAACTCCATGGGCAAGATACGCGGGCGTTATGACCCGTTTGAAAA
This sequence comes from Bacteroidota bacterium, assembly GCA_024276335.1. Taxonomy (GTDB): domain Bacteria; phylum Bacteroidota; class Ignavibacteria; order SZUA-365; family JAADGX01; genus JAADGX01. The sequence goes on along the minus strand of JAJRXL010000423.1, from coordinate 3,053 downwards.
CAACTTGCTATTCTGCCAGGACAAGTGCAACGGAATCCGGCAACACGAGGACTTCGACACGAGTATTTTCGTTTCCGCTCGCGACGATTTTGAACGAGGCGGAATTGATATCCGTGAATTCGAACGTCCCGTTCTGGTTCGTCGCGGATTCCCATCCGCAATCGGATATCGTGATTTGGGAAAAGCTGTGGTTGCCGCCTGCGAGGTAGGCTGGCTTGGAATAATACGTCTGGGCCTTTGACGCCAACCGCATGCAGTCGTTGATCAACGCATCGGTGTTCGATTGTTTCATGTTGGTGCCGAAGATAGTGACACTGACACTGACGGCCAGGCCTACGACAATAACGCCAACGATGATGAGCATGTACTGAATAGTTCCCATGGAATTCCTCCTGACAGACACACTTGGTATTGTTCCATCAGGAAAATAACACAGCAACCTTACAGGAACATGACTTTTAAATTAATTCCTGTTAAGGGAAAGAGGCATTGTCCTCACTGCGGAAGACCCGTTACTCGACGTCCATGCTTATGCTGATGGCGCCGCGCAGATCGCCCGACTTGTACCCGGTAGCCTTGTCGCCTGGATAGCGCTCCTTCAAAAGCGCCGATACTTCCGGGGACAGGTTCTGACCATGGCACTTCAGGCATACCGGGACGATGGTCAGCGGTTTCATGTAACGCGCTTTCTTTTCGCCGTTGATCTCCACGATTTCAAAATACTCGCTCCGGGACGAAAGCTTTCCTTCCCGTTTCAAGTCCGCGAACTTCTCAAGAATTGCTTTTTCGTACTCGTCCGGTGCGTCGGCCGGGTTGCGCGGCTTCGTTGTCACCCGGCGTATGCTTGCGCCCCGGTTTTCGCCGAATGCGCGCGTGAGTTCCTGGGCGGTGTCCGCGCACACGGCGATCGCCTCGGCGGGGCCGCCGGCCATCAGGTGCTTCTTTAGGATGGAGGAAAGTTGTTTCTGAAAACCAGTCGCGATTGTTCTTGCACTCTTCAGGTATCTCTCCTTCTCGGCTTGCGCCTTTTCGGATTGTTTTGGAGAGCTGCATCCTGCAACAGCAAAGAGCAGAATAACCATTGTGGTCATTCGCATGTTCCTTTTCAGCATTGTCCCGTCCTTTCCTAAAATGGCGATACCGATATCTCGAGATACAGAGTAGGAAAATCCCGGTAATAAAGAAACCGCCGGCGACCTGTTTACCGGCGGTTATTGCCCTTCGAGAGGAAGGTTGTTGAGGTAGGATATGTAGGTAAGTAGTTGTAACAATTCCCGAGCGCTGAAACTCGAGATGATGATTGCGTTGTTTCGTGTATCATCAAACGGATGCGGATCAGGGATGATCGTGGCATCAAAAATTACATACGACGGGAAGAGTAATTAGATTCAGGGGGACGAATTTTTGCCCTGTCGAGATACAAAAAATATCCCGCGGGAAGGGGAACGGATCGACGGTCGGTCTATTTCCTCCTGAATTGCAACGTGAGGGGCACGCCCGCGAATCCGAATTCCTTGCGCAGGCGCCGTTCCAGGAACCGACGGTAGCTTTCCGGCAAGTGTTTTGGTTCGTTGGTGAAAAACAGGAACACGGGGGGCGCGGTCCGGACCTGTGTGATAAACGAGATCTTGATCTCACGTCCCGTCGGTGTGGTTGGGGGGGGCGTGGCTTCGATGTAGGGGCGAAGCCGTGCGTTGAGTTCCGAGGTGGGAATACGGCGGTTCCGCTGCTCGAATACCTCCCGGCTGAGCGCGATGGCCTTGCTGATCCGTTGCTTCGTAAGGGCGGATATGAAGACCACCGGTATGTAATCGAACATCTTGAGATTATCGAAAATATCCTGTTCGAATACACGTGTTGTTTGCGTGTCTTTTTCCACAAGGTCCCACTTGTTGACGGCCAGCACCACCCCTTTCCTGCGCTTTACGGCTTCCTCGATAATGTCGGCGTCCTGGTGGGTGAGCCGCGACTGGGCATCGAGGAGGACGAGGGTTACGTCGCAGCGCTCGATGCTTCGCATGGTGCGAAGAGTGGAATAGAACTCGATGTTTTCCCTCACCTTGCTTTTGCGCCGCAGTCCGGCCGTGTCGATGAGAACGATTTCCTCGCCATGATACTTCAGCACGGTATCGATAGGATCGCGGGTGGTGCCGGCGATCTCCGTCACCAATGCCCTTTCCTGGCCGATCAGCGCGTTGACCAGCGATGATTTACCCACGTTAGGACGGCCAATAACCGCCAGCCGCATGCGCGGGTCTTCGCTTTGGACTTCGTGCTTGGGCAACCCCGCTACCACCGCGTCCAGGAAGTCCCCGACCTTCCGCCCGGTGACGGCGCTGATGCTGTACGGCTCGCCGAGACCGATGGCGTAGAACTGGGCGACTTCCAACTCCACTTTTTCGCTGTCGATTTTATTGACCGCCAGGATCACCTTGTCGGTTTTCTTCCGGAGAATGCGGGCGATTTCTTCGTCCATGGGATGAATACCCGCTTTCCCGTCAACCACGAATATGACGAGGTCCGCTTCTCGGATGGAAATCTCGACCTGTTCCCGGATACCCGCTTCGAACACGTCGGAGGAATCCGCCACGTAACCGCCGGTGTCCACCAGGTTGAACTCGTACCCGGCCCAGGAGGCGGTTTCGTAAATGCGGTCGCGGGTGACGCCCGGCTGGTCGTGCACGATGGAGTGGCGACGCCCGACAATGCGATTGAAGAGGGTGGATTTACCGACGTTGGGCCGGCCGACGATGGCGACGATTGGTGCTGGCATTATAGTGAAAAACCTGGTTTTGAATACACGAGAAGTACGTGTTCCCCGAAAATCATGCTACTTCTTTTGCGATCGCGCGAATGCACCCATGCGAAAGAGCAGGTACACGATCCCCGTGACAATGAGAATGATGAACAGGTTCATCAACGCCCACTTGAGAATCTTCAGGACGATGATGACCGCGATCACGATGACAACCAGGAAGACAACGTCTTTGCCCGTTATTTTCTTACTCATGGTGTACCTCCGATCGTGAAACAGACGCGCGCAACCAGCGCAG
>JAJRXL010000422.1 GCA_024276335.1 Bacteroidota bacterium | reverse complement strand
TGCATCTAATTACTTGAAGACGGGATACCGTTACGTCCTGTCACGGAAAAAAGAGAAACCGAAGCACCTGGAGCGATGCACTCATCGTTGAAACACGAACCCTCACCCGCCTTTCCCAAGGAAAGCGCGGGCGTCTTTTTATCAGGACCAATCGATCCTGATTTATTATTCGGGAAATTCCATAACATAGGACTTCACAGCGGCTTATGAAGAAATTACTCATTCTCGGCGCAGGCACCGCCGGCACCATGATGCTGAACAAGCTGGCTCCCGTTCTCGAACGCGACGAATGGGAAATCACCATCGTCGACCAGTACGAAACCCATTATTACCAGCCCGGATTCCTGTTCATTCCATTCGGGATTTACACGAAGCGCGACGTGATTAAACCGAAGCGGGACTTTTTTCCACCGGGTGTCAACGTCGTTTTTTCCCCGATCGACGTCATCGAACCGGACCGGAACCGGGTACGCCTGGAAGGCGGAAAGATCCTTCCCTACGATTACCTCATTATCGCCACGGGAAGCAAGATCAATCCCGGGGAAACCGAGGGCATGCTCGACGGCGGCTGGCGCAAGAACGTTTTCGATTTCTACACGGTGGAAGGCGCCTGCGCCCTGCAGCATTTCTTCAAGTACTGGGAAGGAGGAAAGCTTGTGCTCAACATCACGGAGATGCCCATCAAGTGCCCCGTCGCGCCCCTGGAATTCGTGTTCCTGGCGGACTGGTGGTTCACCGAACAGGGTCTTCGCGACAAAGTTGACATCAGCTTCGTCACCCCGCTGCCCGGCGCATTCACGAAACCCCGCGCATCGCAGGTCTTCGGCGATTTCCTGGACAAGAAGAACATCCGCCTGGTGCCGGAATTCAACATCGCCCGCGTGGACGCGGACAACAACAAGATCGTTTCCTGGGACGACCAGGAAGTCGAGTACGACGTCCTGGTGACCATCCCCACGAACATGGGCGACGAGCTTATCGCCCGCTCCGGCATGGGCGACGAGCTGAACTTCGTCCCCACCGACAAGCATACGCTCCTGTCCAAGAACTGGGAAAACATCTTCGTCATCGGCGACGCCACCGACCTGCCCAGTTCCAAGGCGGGTTCGGTCGCCCACTTCGAGTCCGAGATCCTCTTCGACAACTTCCTGAGCGCGGTGGAAGGACGCCGCCTGCGGGCGAAGTTCGACGGCCACGCCAATTGCTACATCGAGTCGGGTTTCGGCAAGGGTATCCTGATCGACTTCAACTACGACACCGAGCCCCTGCCCGGGAAGTATCCCCTGCCGGGCGTGGGACCGTTTTCCCTGCTCGAAGAAACCAAGATGAATCATTACGGAAAAATGATGTTCCGCTGGATGTACTGGAACCTGCTCTTGAAAGGAGCGGAACTCCCCATCGAACCGCAGATGCTCATGGCGGGAAAGAGGAACTGACATGAACGACGCAACCATCGAAGCCCAATTACAGGCGATCCAACAGAAACTGGACGCCGTTTCCGAGGAACTGGCGGTGGCGCGCAGGCACCGGCAGGAAATGCAGGAACTGAAAGAGGATATTACTCTCATCGCCAAGGACATGTTCAACACGGCGGTGGAGGAACTGGAGGACATCGCGCCCTTCGTTCGCACGGGTGATTTCCTGCACCTGCTCAAGAAAATCCTGCGCAACACCAACAATATCACCGGGGCGATCTCGAAGTTGGAAAGCACGCTGGATTTCATCGAAGACGCCCGGCCCGTCGGGAAAGAGCTGTTTAACGACGCCCTGGAAAAGCTCGATGAGTTCGACCGCAAGGGTTACTTCAAGTTTCTCGAGGAATCGCTCAAGATCTTCGACAATGTCGTCACCCACTTCAGCGTGGACGACGTCCGCTTGCTCGCGGATAACATCGTCACCATCCTCGAGACCGTGAAGAACCTCACCCAACCGGAAATGCTCCAGGCTCTCAACAACGGGTTGAACATCTACCAGAACCTGAACCCAAGAGACGTGCCCGAATATACCATGCTCAAGGCGCTCAGGGAGTTGCACACCCCGGAAATGCGCCGTGGTATCGGGTTCATCATCTCATTCCTCAAAAACGTCACCGAGGCACAAACAAAAGCTGCATAAGTTCATAACACCAGAAGGAGAATCAGCGACATGCCACAACGTGAAATAGCCGGAACCATGATTGACTTCGACGACGAAGGCTTCATGACCGACCACACCCAGTGGAACGAAGACATCGCCCGCGCCCTGGCCAGGGAAGAAGGCATCGAAGAATTGACCGACCGTCACATGGCGGTGATTAACTTCATGCGAAAGGAATTCGAGGAGAAGGGCGCCGGGCCTTCCATCCGCAGACTGACCAAGGAAAGCGGCGTTCCAACCAAGGAACTCTACCAGCTCTTCCCCAAGGGCCCGGCCAAGAAGGCCGCCCGTATAGCCGGTATCAAGAAGCCCCAGGGCTGCGTCTAATACAAACACCAATCGCACCAAGGAGAAACCATGCCCGAGCCGATCGAAAAAGTGTCCATCGTCATTTCCAAGGGATCGCTGGAGGGAGTGTATCCCGGCCTTATCATGGCCAACGGCGCCCGGATGGAAGGCATCGACGCCATGCTGTTCTTCACGTTTTTCGGGCTCGACGCGATCACGAAAAAACGGATGAACAGCCTTAAAGTGGCGACCGTCGGGAACCCCGCCATGCACATGCCCAGCATCATCGGAATGCTACCCGGGATGTCGGCTTTCGCCACCTCCATGATGAAGAAGGAAATGGAGAAACTGGACATTCCCCCCGTGGACGAGTTCATCGAGATGATCCACGATTCCGGCGGCGGAATCTACGCGTGCAAAGCCGCCATGGAGATGTTCCACCTCAAACGGGAAGACCTCTGCGACCCGGTGGACGGAATTCTCACCGTAGGCGAGTTTTACGAAAAATCCGCCGGAGCGCAGATCATTTTCACCTGATGTTCTTGATCCCCACCTGCAGGAAGGGATCACCGGACCGGCACGGCGCCGGTCCGTGGTCACTTTTCATTTTTCCTTCCACCCCGGATTCCACACTCACGCGTTCACCTGCCCGGTCTTTTTCTGAATCATCTCGCCGACGTACGCCCCCACGAGAGTTACGACAATTCCGATGATGACACCGAGGAGTTTCGTCTTGCCCCAAACGGGAACCAGTGTCAGGGCAACAATATCGATGTCCAGTATCACCGTCAGGAAACCCGCCACGACACCCTCGCGAATCGTCACGCCGGGCGACTTCCAGCCAACCACGAGGCCTGTAAGGAACAGCCCCACGATAAAAGCCCACATAACGAGTGTGAATTGCGCGCCGAGAAGAATCGCGATAAAGCTGGCCTTGACCAGGCTGATCGTCACACCGATGACCGTTCCACACAGTATCCAGGACCACTGCAGGTATTCCTGCGCTTCACCCGCCGGCGCCCGGGAACCCTGGAGCAATTCCCCGACCCAGGCGCCCACCCAGGTCAGGATAAAACCGTTGCACATGACCAGCGCCATGTCGGACATGGAAAGCGCTTTGAACCCTTTCAACTCCAACGCTCTCAGGACGAAAAAACTGACAATCGCCACCACCGCCGCCGCCAGACCGGGCTCCATGATCGTTCTCTGTTTCGATGCCAGCGCGGCCACGGCTCCCATGATGATGAAACCGGACAGGACGCCCATCACCGGCAGGCGTGGCGTGGCGAAGAAGGACCCGCTGAAGTACCCGATCCCGATAACAAATACCAGCCCCGTCAACAAAGCCAGGAGGGCCGTCGAAAGATGGAATGACTTACCCATAATACCTCCTTGATGATTATGGATAACACTGATGACTTCTGGTTCACTCGCCCCATCAATTTATAAAAAATATCTTAAACTTGACTTGCTCCGGAATAAATAATTCGATTCGAAAGTGAAGGGATTATCGCCCCCTCAACGTAGCTACTAACCGTAGCCTTGAGCGTAGTCGCAACGAAGTACTCCCTGCTTTGCGGCGAGAAAGGGCGTAGCTGAAGAACAGAGTGCCCCTCGGAGAAAAGAGCGACATGTTCCCGATCCCGCAGTTCGACTCCGCTCACTACTACGTTTGGTTTTGGTCCTGAACCAGGAAAGGGCGGTCTTATAGCTGCACAACCATCTGGAGATTCACTGTGTCCTTCGATAATCCCGGCGATGTCTCCGTTTGGAAAAACCACTCCCGTGTGTATTGGAGGCGCAGGTACGAGGCGGCGTATGGATAGAGATCGAGGTACACCGTGTTGGTCAATGACGAGGTCGTGATCACGGCTCGCTGAGAGGCGTACGGAACGGGGTCCTGCTTTACGGATGTATGACGATAGAAAATATCGTCGCGGATTTCGATTCGTTCCAGCAGGGGCGGATCGGTAAAGGTCAATGTTACATTCCCGCCGGGAAGGTAGTCGGCGGTGGTCACGGCGTCTTTTCCCTGCCGTCGGTCTTCGTACTGGACGGTTAGGTTGAGACGGGTCAGGAGAAGCTCGCTCCACCGGTTCTCGATCCAGAGGACGGGCAGGTAACGCGTGAACCGGCTCCAGGGATTCTCCCCGTCGAGCAGGCTGAACTGGAACGAGTACAGCGACCTGCTTCCCGGGCGGAAATCCAGGCGCTGGATGAGGTTCCGGCGGCGGTCCTCCATCTCGGAGTCGATGTTCGAAACCGTACTCCTTGACGCGCGGCCCTGGATGGTGTACAGCACTTCAGCCGACGGTTTCCACTCCACCTTAACCTCGTAGAGCTGCGAAATCGTGGCCGTTGTCGCCGGACGGGGGAGCGTGCGAAACAACGAGGTGAACATCGATCGTCGACCCGAGGCATTTCCCACGTACGCGTTGGCGTCATGCCGGAAATTGAGTTCGAACGTGAACGGCCGCAAGGCGTCGATGTACTGCCCTGGAAAAATCCTGGCGTTCACCTGCAGCGCTTCCCGGCTGTCCGCATCCCAGCCGCCGTCATCGGCGGGATGGTACATCGTGCGAAGATCGTTGGTGTACCGCGCTCCCATCGAAAGACCGGCGATATGTTCCACGATGACGTCGGCGAACAGTTTTTCCGTGGAGAGGTACGGGCGATACCCTCCCCACCCTTCGTCCCGCTCCTGGTAGTCGCCCCGGTAATAGCTGTTGATCGTGAACATCGGCCGCGGGGCGAGGTCGGCCCGCAGGTAGTAGTTGGTGGTAACGAACTCGTGCTGCACGCCCTTCGGAAGGTACCGCTTCTCGCGGGCGTAGCGCGCGTACGAGGTGACGACGACCGATGAAAACCCCAGCCAATCCAGCACGGGCCGGGACGCCACGTATTGCAGGTCGCCCCGTACGCCCCTGCGCTGGTTCGTGGAATCGCGCACGTGATCGAATATGTGTTCTCCACGGATCGTGATCGAAGGCAGTCCCGGGTCGAACCACATCACCCCGACGTCGGAAAACTCATCCGAGGCCGGGACGCCGCTCGTCGTATCCGAACCGGCTCGTCGCTTCCAGTCGGCGAAAAGGCGAAGCGTCGGCGTAACGTCGTATTCGCCGCGCAGGCTGGTTTCATCCCGGAGCACGCCGAAGGGAAACCAGCGATGAAAAACCTCGGTGTAGGAATCGTCCTGGCGGCGCGCCTTCGCGGTGAGCCTGGCCCTGGGCGAACTGGCGGAGAGCAGTACTCCGTACGCCATGCCGGCCCCATTGCTGCCGGACGAGCGGGAAACTTCCGGCAGGACACGAATGTCCAGATCTTCCGTGCGGTACCGCGCCTCGGCCTGGCCGTTGACGAACCAGACTTCCGATGCGCCTTCGCCGGGGCTTTCCCTCCCCTCGTTGAACCGCCCCGCGGTCAATGCGACCTGCGAGTAATCCGAAGGCGACACTACCGCGGAAACGTGACCGTACCGCTCGTCCACGCGGTGGCGCGTGTATTCGTAGTTGATCTCGATACGGCTGTCATCGTTGATCACGCCGTCCCGTGTAAACAGCAGGAAACCGCTCGTATAATCCAGGACGTAATCATCCCCTGCACG
>JAJRXL010000421.1 GCA_024276335.1 Bacteroidota bacterium | reverse complement strand
TTGCGGCAATTACCGGCCCCCTTTTTCTGTTTCTTCCTTTTGCGCCGGGTCGGGCACGCGACAAATCGGCGGCGGTCCAGGTCATGGGAATATTCATCGCTGCATCGATTATCTTTACCGTGTACAGCGGCGGCGACTGGATGCCGGGTTTCCGGTTTCTCGTACCGGTCGCACCCATGTTGCTGCTCCTTGCCGTCATCGGGTTGCACAACGTGTTCCTCGTCGCCCGCCAGGCAGGATTATTCACCGCAGTTCCTCAACGGCTCCTTGCCGTGTTCCTCATCACGGCGGTGTTCTCGACGGCCTTTTACGGGCGCACGATGATCCGGGGACAAATCCCCACGATGGCCACGGGCCTGCGCGCGATTCGTGGTCATGCCCTCCCCGTTCATTTCCAGGTTGCGAAATGGCTCCGGGATAACACGAGCGGGGCGTTCAGCGTCGCAACCGGCGAGGCAGGATTGATCGGGTATTGGAATCCAGGGCTTCGCCTCCTGGACTGCAACGGCCTGATGGACAAGAACGTCGCGCGCATTCGCAAAACCGGCGGAGCGCTTAACGCGGATTATTTCCTTGACCAGGAACCGGATTTCATCATTCTGCCGGGGCTCGACATCCCCGACCCGGCGCTTGTCGATCCAACTCCTTCCGGAGCTTACGTGAGCGCGTTTCTCACCAATCCGCGATTCCAGGCGTCGTACCACTTGGTGCAACAATTCAGCGGCTTCGGCATTTATGCTCGAACCGGGAACTGACACGATGACAATTCTTTTCAATCACCAGCATTCATAAAAACCATGCAGGTTCCAGAATCATACCCGGAAGAACAGAACCGCCCTTTCATCAGATCCATTTTCGTGCTCCTGCGACACTGGCGATTCCTGGTCGTGAGTTTTCTCCTGGCCGCCACGGTCGCCGCGGTGTTTGCTTTCACCAGCCCCAACTGGTACAAAGCCTCGGCAACGTTCTTGCCGCCGCAGCGACAAAAGAGCCTGTTCGAGCAGGTGGCAACCGGCCTTTCGTCCACATTGAAAACCTTCGGGCTCAGCGGGATCGGTTCCGGTTCGAGCGGTCAATACAGCTTCCTGGCCATCCTGAAAAGCGAATCCATGGGTGAACGCATCGTGAAGGAATTCAACCTTCTCCATGTGTATGAAATCCGGGACAGTTCGATGGAAAAAGCGTTGAAGGCTCTCCGTAACAACACCGAATTTGAATTTACCGAGGTAGGCAGCGTTGTTATTTCCGTCTGGGATACCGATCCGCAGCGGGCGGCGGACATGGCCAACGCGTTTTTCAAGAACCTGAACGAAATCAGCACCCGGATGAACGCCACCGAAGCCCGCTCCAACCGGAAGTTCATGGAGCTCCAGTACAATACGACCATGAAACGCCTTAACGCGCTTGAAGACAGTTTCGCCGTGTTCCAGAAGCGCACCAAGCTCTACTCGCTTCCCGAGCAGATCGAGGCGGCGGTGAAAGCCGCGGGCGATATCCAGGCCCGGCTCAGCCTGCAGAAAGTTTACCTCGGCATCCTGGAGCGTCGTCTCGGCCCGGACGATGCCGATGTTCAGACCGCCCGCGTGGCGGTCGAGGAACTCGAAAAACAGATCAAGGGCTTCCAGGGCGCCGACCTCAAAGCGTTGCTGGGCACGGATTTCAACAATCTTCCCGACGAGGCCGTCACGTATTTCCGCCTGTACCGCGAGATCGAGGTGTTGAGCAAGCTCCAGGGCTTCCTGCTTCCCATGTACCAGCAGTCGTTGATCGAGGAGCAGAAACAAATGACCATGTTGGTTCCTCTCGATACCGCCCGCACGCCGGAGAGCAAGGATCGTCCCCATCGATCGATCATCATCCTGTTGACCGGCTTTTCGGTGCTTGTTTTGAGCATGGCCCTGGTCCTGATTCGCGAGCGCCTGCGCTACTACGCCGCGCTCTATCCCGGTGAATGGAAACGCGTGCTCGATGCAATGAAGTTCAAAAAATCGTCCTGAGCGGTGAAAGCAGCCCTAGCGTATATCCGGAATTACGACGCGCACAGCGCGGACGCGCCCGTACCATGGTGGCTCGGTGGAGGATTTCTCGCCGTGGTGCTAGCGTTTATTTCCCTGGCGTTCAGCATGGGACTGGAACAGTACGCGGCCTTTGCCCTCATGGGCGCCGTCGTGTTCATCGCGGTTCTGCGCAGCGAAGTTGTATGGGTACTGGCTGTCATCCTCGGGTACCTGCCAATTTTCTGGCATGGAACCGACGAACTGTCCATCCTGGAGATCCTTCACGCGATCCTGTTCTACGGCGGTCTTCTATGGTGGTTCTTTCATCGCATTGTCATTCAGCGGAAGCCTATCCATTGGTCGATAGGCGGGATCATGTACGTGCTGTTCATGATCCAGATCATGGCCATGATCCCGTTTTCTCTCATGAATGGCGCCGACCCCTACGTCCTGACCAGGGAAATAACGGTCATGGGCAGCCCCCTCCTCTTTATCCCGATTTCCAACGCGTTTACAACCCGCACGCGACAGAAACTTCTCGCCATCGCGCTGGTGCCGGCCCTGGCCTCGATTTCCATCAAGAACATTTTCCTGTACCGGCAAAAACTGGTCAACGTGGTCGCCCAGTGGGAAGTGGGCGCAAGCAGGCAATCGGAAAGTTATTTCCTGATTTTCGCTCTGGTGATCATCGCCTTCAGCCTGCTCGTCAGCTCCTACCGCCTTCGCATGTGGTTGCCGGCCGCTTTCGTGTTCGTCACCTCCGCTCTCGCCGCCGCCATCACCTTTTACCGCACAATCTGGGTGGCAATCCTCATCGGAATTGTCGTGATGGGCTTCTACCTCGGGATGAAATACTGGAAACGCGCTTCGACCTACCTGGCACTTTCAATGCTGGGTGGATTTATCATCTTCTCCATGTTTTTCGGGAAGGTCATATCCTTCGAAGCCATCCTCACGTCCGTCACGGCACGGTTCGTTTCTGTCGAGCGGTATTTCAGCGACCCTTCCATCATCAATCGCAACATCGAAGCACGTGCGGCGCTGAAGAAAATGGAGAACAGCGTCGTGCTGGGAACCGGCCTGGCGACAACGGTCAGGTATCACAACTTCTTCACCAAGCAAATAAACGAGACCAGTTGGACGCATAACGGGTATCCCTGGATGCTCTTTCATTTCGGAATCGTGGGATCAATACTGCTCCTTGGTTCCTACCTGTTCTTTTACCGAAAGGGCGTGCTCATTATCCGGCACCTCGCCACACGGAAGGACTTGCCTCCCAGATTGGTGTTCCAATGGCAGGCGCTCGCGGCGGCGGGCGTCGCCATTACCGTCGGCATCTTCGCCATCTCCGTCACCATCAACCAGTTTTTCGGACGTCAACCGGCGCTCATTTTTGCCGTCATCTGGGGAATGTTCGAAGT
>JAJRXL010000420.1 GCA_024276335.1 Bacteroidota bacterium | reverse complement strand
GAGGTTGTCATGTTCAATCCCGCGACGCAAGCAGTCCTCGGCAAGGTAAAAGTCGGTCCGGCACCGGAAGGGGTGGCCGTGGTCAATGGGAAAGTGTACGTGGTCAACTCGGGCATGGGTGATTTACGCAAGGATGAGCCCCTGGCAGGGACGCTGAGCGTGTTGTCGCTCGACGGGACGGTGGTGGGCAACATCACCGCGGGCCCGAACCCACAGATCGTGCTCGGCGATGAAGGGCAATCGAGGTTGTACGTGCTGTATTCCCACTTCTATTCCCAGCCGGATTCCAACGGCGGGCTGATCGTGTACGATGCGGGTTCATGGAAGGAACTCAAGCGCTACCGGATCGCGCGCAGTCCTTCCGATCTCGACATCAACTACACTAGCCGCATAGCCTACGTGTTGTCGGGAGAAGGCTTGTGGAAGATCGCGCTCGATACGGGCAGGCAAGAGATGCTCATTCCTTCTGCCACGTACAACAAGTTCGGCTTGTACGCCCTGGGCGTCAACCCGCAGGGCGGGGATATCTTCCTCTCCGATTCGCGCGATTACGTCACGCCCGGGCGGGTGCTGGTATTCTCGCCCGCGGGCACGTTGAAGAGCGAGTTCCCGGCGGGAGTCAATCCCGGCGCGTTCGTGTTTTATTGAAAACGCCTCGCGGATGCATGCATTCGCAAACGGGTGGATTTATACGGCGAATCCCTGGACGGGTTCGAGGAGAAGAACCGGGAGACGCCCCGCAGGGCGTCTCCGCGTTTCCGGGAGGCCCGGGCGGGAAATCCGGATTTGTACAAGTACGGCGCCTGGCATACATTAAAACGATGAACCAAACATGAAGTCGGAATACGCATGCCGGATATTTCCATTCGAAACCAGAGAGCCCTGACCATCAATAACATTTTTTGCATCGGCAGGAATTACGTCGCCCATGCAGAGGAACTCGGCAACGAGATCGAGACATCACCGGTGGTTTTTCTGAAACCCACGTCCGCAGTCATTTTCGAGGGCGATCGCATACGCTTGCCCGCCATGTCGTCGGACGTTCACTACGAGGCGGAGCTGGTGGTTGCCATCGGCAGGGAGGGAAAGAACATCCCGCGCTCCGACGCCCTCGGCTACGTGGCCGGGTACGGGCTGGGCCTGGACCTGACAATGCGCGACGTGCAGAGCGAGTTGAAGAGCAAGGGCTTGCCGTGGACCATTGCGAAGGGGTTCGACACCTCGGCGCCGCTGTCGGAGTTTCTGCCGTCGAGGGAAATCACCGACCCGCAGGACATGACGTTCACGCTGCACGTCAACGGCGAACTCCGCCAGACGGGAAAGACCAGCCGGATGATTTTCACCGTAGCCGAGCTGGTGAGCTACCTCAGTTCCCTTTTCACGTTGCATCCGGGTGACCTGGTGTTCACGGGCACGCCCAGGGGGGTAGGGCGCTTGGCATCGGGCGACGTCCTGGCGCTGGAGTTGGAAACGGCCCTGCACGCGGAGTTTCATGTTGCTTGAAAAAAGAGGGATAATGAAAACCATCAAGCTGGGCCTGGCGGCGCTGGCCCTGTCTGCCGTCATGATACATCCTTCACGCGCACCGTCCGACGGGGTGGGGGCGAGCGGCCACGCGCCCCGGAGCATCCTGATCGAAACGGATTGGGATGATTACATCTGGCCCACGGATGCGGGGCGGACACAGTCCTCGAACTTCGCCGAGTTTCGTCGCGAACACTTCCATGCGGGCATCGACGTCTCCACGCATCGGCGCACGGGCTGGAAGGTCTTCGCCATGCGGGACGGCGAGGTGTCCTCCATTCAGTTCGAACCGTTCGGGTACGGCTGGTACCTGGTTCTCCGTCATCCCGACGGTTTCTATACGACCTACGCGCACCTGAAACGCGTCTCCTCCCGGCTGTGGAAGGCCCTGCTGGAGCGCATGGCGGCGGAGCGGCGGAGTTTCGGGTTGTTCCGCTTCGCGCCGGGTGAGGTGACGGTGAAGAAGGGCGAGGTCGTCGCTTTCACGGGGGCCACCGGGGCCGGGCCCGCGCATCTCCATTTCGAAGTGCGGGATCGCAACTTCAATCCGGTAAACCCAGGTTTGGCAAAGAATCTTCGCGTGGTTGATTCGATCGCTCCCGTGTTTCGCGAGCTGGTCGTCGAGCCGCTCGATGCCCTGAGCACCGTGAATGGGACGCGGGAGCGATCCTTCATCAGCGCCGTGCAGGCGGGGGGATCGCGGTACCGCTTGTCGAAAACGCCCGTCATACGGGGCGACGCGGGACTCCTTGTCAAGGCGTACGACCGGGCCGTGGGAGCACAGGGTTCCTGGACGCCGTACCTGCTCGAACTTTACGTGGACACGATCCGCGTCTTTGCCGCCCGTTTCGACCGGTTCCAGGATTCGCTGTACTGGTCCATCCGCATCGATCGCGCGCACGATCTCATGCTCGCGAGGAAAGGCGAGTACCGCAAGCTGTACCGCGAGCCGGGGAACAACCTGACGGTGTACGAGACGCGGGAGGACTGGGCGGGCCGG
>JAJRXL010000043.1 GCA_024276335.1 Bacteroidota bacterium | reverse complement strand
TCATCGAGAAATACAATTGCGTGGAAGTGACACGAAATTCCTTCGCGATTGAAACGGAGGAAACCGCCGAAGAGGTCTTTGCCAAGGGAAAGGAAACACTGTTGGAAAACGATTCCCTGTACATCTTTGCCATCACACCCCGGGCCTACGGGTACGGTCCCAAGAAAGTCAATACATGGTTGAAAGAGCGCGGGTTCTGACGTCGGCTCCTTCGATCAACCATCATCTACGAAAATGAAAGTCAGGTACACTGATACCGACAGGCGAATGATCCTAGGGCATATCCGGTTCTGCTTCTTCGACGAGAAATGTGAAAAATGGCAGCACCGGATCTTGATCGATTGAACCGCCAAATTATATTTTCTTATTAAATATACATCGTAACTAAAGGGGAATCGTGGGGGTACCATCCGTGACGGAAAGGATATCCACCTTGGCCAGAGGTGGCACCAGGGAGGGAGGTACTGCGTGTTTTCCCTGTATCGCCAACCATCATCCCCTCAACGAACGGTTCGACCATGACAATCAATCTTACGCGCTTACGGTGGCCGCTGATTCTTGGTTTGGCCACGTTCCTTGTTGTTCCGGATTCCTGTGTCCGGGCGCAAGAAATTCAACCTGATTCCCTGTCCCATGGTGCGGACTCGGTGCTTTTCGAGAAAAAGCTGGAAGAAGAACTGGCGAAGGAATTATACGGGGGCTCCGATACCACGAGGAGCCAGGAAGCGATACCAACTCAACCCCAAGGCAGCCCGTCAACGCTGGGTGGCATTCTCAATCCGCGCATCAGCGCAATAGGCGTTTTCATGGGTTCGGTAACGGAGAAAGGTGCTGCCTCGAACGTGTATGACGCAGGCTTGTCAGAGGCGGAACTCGCTTTCCAGGCCTATGTGGATCCCTACAGCAAGGCGGATTTTTTCGTGGCCTTTCACCGGGAAAGACAGGATCCGTTTTTCGGGCCGGAGATCGAAGATGGATCGGAGTCGGGGTACCACCCTGAACTGGAAGAGGCGTATCTGACCCTGCTCACCTTGCCTTACGGGCTTCAGGTAAAAGCCGGGCAGTTCCGCCTTGCCTTCGGGCGCATTAACACGTTTCATCTTCATGCTTTGAATTACGTGGACTACCCGCGGATGTATGTCAACTATCTCGGCGGGGAAGGGCTGGCGGATCGCGGAATCGGGGTGAGCTGGCTGGTTCCCAACCCCCTGGATTTTTACCAGGAACTCAGTCTTGGCGTTACTTCGGGCCGGGTGGAAAGCCCGTCGTTCGGAGTTGGCACGAATTCGGTAATGTTTTCCGTGCATCTCAAGAACTTCTTCGACTTGTCCGATAACAGTACGCTGGAAGTCGGGTTCAGCGCGTTACATGGTTCCAACGATCCACACAATCACAAAACCCTGATCGGGGCGGCGGACATCACGTACAAATGGAAACCGTTGGAGGAAAACCTCTACAAGAGTTTCGAATGGACGACGGAAATTCTCGTAAGCCGCCGGAATTCGTTCGTGGAATCCGTGACAAGCGCGGCATGGTATTCCTTCATGCGATACCAGCTTTCCAGGCGATGGTTTGTTGCCGCCCGATACGATTACTCGGAGTTCCCCTATGACGACACGCGCAATGAGCAGGCGTATTCTCTCATCGCGAATTTCTTCGCCACGGAGTTCCAGAAACTGGAAGTCCAGGTTCAACATGGCGTCCCTTCTGGAAGGAGGGAATTCAATCGCGTGCTTTTGCGCGTCGTCTTCGTGATCGGCGCCCACGGCGCGCATAATTACTGAATCGATAACAAGGGCATGGATGCTTGCGCATTATGATTGGTAAAGGAGTATTTACAATCGTTCTCAGCCTCCTGGGATTCATCGGCCCGCGACCGCTTCCCGCGCACCCGGAAGCCGCGAAAAAGCTTCTGGTAGTAACGTCACTCCAGGACCTTGCCGCTATTGCCCGTGAAATCGGAGGCAAATACATCGAGGTGTTCTCCATCGCGAAAGGATACCAGGATCCTCATTTCGTGGACCCCAAGCCGAGTTTCATGGTCAAACTTCAAAGAGCCGACATGTTCATCCAGGCGGGGTTGGGACTGGAAATAGGGTGGGTGCCTCCCCTTCTCGATGGGGCCAGGAACCCGAACATCCTTCCGGGGAGCAGGGGCTACGTCGACGCCTCGAAAAATGTCCCTCTTCTCCAGGTGCCGACCGGAGATCCCGCTACGTTGCGGGCCCGGGGTGATATTCATCCCTATGGGAATCCCCATTATTGGCTCGATCCGCTGCGGGGAAAAATTATTGCGGACAATATTTTCGAAGGCCTGGCGCGGCTCTTGCCGGGGAATAAAGAAACCCTGCAACGCAATCTCGCCCGGTTCAAGAAGACAATCGATGCAAAAGTCGCTAGATGGGTAAAGATGATGGCTCCTTACAAGGGCAAGAGTGTGGTCGCGTTCCACAACAGTTGGCCGTACTTCGAGCAACGGTTCGGGATCAAGGTCGTCGCCTTTATCGAACCGAAGCCGGGTATTCCTCCCACGCCGAAGCACTTGGTGAAAGTTATTCGCATCATGAAGGAACGCCGCGTCAAGGTGATAATCATCTCGCCGTATTTCAGCAGGAAATCCGCTGAACTGCTCGCGTCGAAAACGGGTGCGAGCGTGATCGAACTTGCTCCATCGGTGGGCGCCTTCCCCGAAATACAAACCTATACGGACCTGTTCGACTACAACCTCTCCCGCCTTGTAAAAGCGTTTCACGGTAATTAAGCGCCCGGTGTATTTTCCAAAGTAATAAGGAAACGACATGTTTGAAATGTTTTCCCTGTCATTCATGGTCCATGCATTCATCGCAACGGTGATAATGGGAACGTTGCTCAGTTACCTGGGGGTGCACGTCATCGGGAGGGGGATCGTTTTCGTGGACCTGGCGTTGGGGCAGATTTCCTCGCTGGGCGTCGCCGTCGCCCAGTTCATGCACACGGGAGAAGAGTGGATACCGATCGCGTTCACACTGCTCGGCGCGGTTCTGCTTTCCTTGATACACATCACCGATCGGCGGTTGAAACTGGAGGCCATTATCGGGATAATTTACGTTGTGGCGGCGGCGGTGACCGTGCTGGTTATTTCCAAGACGCCGCACGGCGAGGCGGACATCCAGGAAGTTCTCTTCGGCGCCGTCCTGGCCATAAACAGCGCTGACCTGGTTCGGCTTGGAGTGATATTCGGAATAATCGGCATTTTGCATCTCGTGTTTCACAAGCCTGTCCTCTGCCTCACGGAACGCGTGGGATCCGGAAAGCCTGCTGACTTTACGCTGAAGGAACGCGCCTGGAATTTCTTCTTTTACATGTCCATCGGGTTGGCCATCGTGTATGCGGTTCGCATCGGCGGGGTAATGCCCGTGTTTGCGTTCCTGGTCATCCCGGCTGTCAGCGCGGTGACGATTGCCCGGAAGAGCTGGACGGTGATCGTTCTCGCCATCCTGATTTCAGTGCTGGCCAGTTATGGAGGCCTGTGGTTTTCCTATACATGGGACTTTCCCGCCGGGTCGTCCTTGGTTGCCGTGCTTGGCGGTCTTTACGTCGTGGCGCTGTTTGTGCGCGCCGCACGCAGCAGGATTATGGCAGGGCGCCGGCGGCCTATTTCGAGCGGATAGTAATGGATTAAAAAACCAAGCCACTATGCGTTTCGATCCCGGACGTTATTAACCGCTCTCCACCCATGGTTCTTTTTCGTACAGGAACTCCCTAAAAAATCATGTCCACCCATTGTATTGAGACCATGCTGCCGACGGAATATTTTATGCAGCGCCACCCGATTATTTAACTCGAGAAATACCATATTCATGGGATTGACCCACTGCGCGTTGCTCGGTAGCCTACAGTCACAATACGGTATGCATTCCCATATAAAACCATATTTCCTTTTCCCTTTCCTGTTTTCCCGTTGGAGCATTCCGGCGCCCAGTACACGGAGATTCCCCTGCCGTACGCGGATACTACGCGGTCACCATCGATACACGCGGCTACAGGCCGGGCGTGTACTTGCTGCGCCTGGAGAGCGGTGGAACGACGCGATCAAGAAAAGTGGTGGTCGGACGGTAGGAGATGATTGAATTGACTGAATGGTATGTTGCGCTACGAAACTTGGTCTTTTCGCCTGAACACCAACAAATCATTAATCATTAATCCTTCATTGTTCCTTTTCTCCCCTTGGTTTCAATCCCCTTTATGAATTACCTTCAGTGGTGACATTCGAGTCACTACCCCGTTGAGAATCGGTTTTTCCGATCGGAGGGATCAGGACTCAGGTTCACGCAGAAAATACAAGTTTTTGTTTCACGAGCGGCTTTGACGTATGACGCCGGAAAAATCAGCAATTTCCACGGACACTCACCGCGGGATTCTCCTGGTGAACCTCGGTTCGCCTGTGAGTCCGGACGTTCGGGATGTTCGGCGATACCTCCGCCAGTTCCTGATGGACAAACACATCATCGATATGCCTGCGCTTCCCCGGTGGGTGCTCGTGCACGGTCTCATCGTTCCTTTTCGCTCCGGGAAATCCGCGCAGGCGTACCGGGAAATCTGGCGGGACGGTCATTCGCCGTTGATTGCCATCAGCCGATGCGTGCGGGAGCTCGTGCAGGAACGTGTCGATCTGCCCGTGGCGCTGGGCATGCGTTACGGCGCTCCCTCTATTCGTGACGGCCTGGAATCGCTGACAAGCGAACATCCCGGTTTGCGGGAAATCGTCGTAATTCCTCTTTACCCGCATTATGCCATGAGTACGTTCGAAACGGTGCTGGCAGAAGCGGTGAAGATGGCGGAGAAACTTCCGCGGAGAATCTCCCTCAAAACCATCACGCCTTTTTTCGATCACCCGCGTTACATCGAAGCCCTGGCCGCGCAGGCGCGCGACACCCTCAAGGGCGGATACGACCACTTGTTGTTCAGTTACCACGGTGTGCCCGAACGCCACGTGCGGAAATCGGATCCGACCGGGAACCACTGCCTGTCCGGCAATGATTGCTGCGAGGTGGAATCCCCGGTTCACCGCTACTGTTACCGTCACCAGGTGTTTGTCACCACCAGGTTGCTTGCCGAAAAGCTGGAATTGCCCGCCGGGCGATACAGCGTTTCCTTCCAGTCCCGACTCGGCAGGGACCACTGGTTGCAGCCGTACACGGTGGACGAGTTGGTCCGGCTTGCGAGCGCCGGCGTGAGAAAGCTCGCGGTCATCTGTCCTTCCTTCGTTACGGATTGCCTGGAGACCCTGGAGGAAATAGGCATCCAGGGCAGGAAGGCCTTCCTGGACGCGGGGGGCGAGGAATTCATTCTTGTCCCTTGCCTCAACGATCATCCGCTGTGGATCGACATGCTTGCTTTTTTATGCACGCAGGAAGTCATCGCACCGTATTCCTTTTATTCCGGCGCGGAAAAGCGCTGGCGGACAATCGGCTGAGGTCGTATCTTGTTTCTGAGAGAAGAATTCATTCCCAATCGTGATTGCCATGCCGAGGAAGAAATCCGTTAACGACCTTTCCAAGCTGTACGAGCTTGTTCCCGGCGCCGAGCCGCCCCCTGCCGAGCCGATGGTATCGAAAAGCCACCTCGACGCGATGGTCACGCTGAAAGTACGGTTCGAGAAGAAAGGCCGGAAGGGAAAGGGCGTTACGATCGTGTCCGGTTTTCACCACACGCGGGAAGACCTGGAATCCCTTGCCAGGAAGTTGAAATCCACATGCGGCGCCGGCGGAACGGTGAAGAACGAAACCATCGAGATCCAGGGCGACCACCGGGAAAAAGTGAAGGCCCTCCTCGCGGACATGGGTTTCAGTGTCGGGAAATAGAACCGGCAATGCGCCCGGTTCGAGTACGTTTATCATGCACAACCAGAACGGGGACTATCATGAAACAGGTTACGGTATGCTTGCTCGTCTTCGCGTTTTTTCTGAACCTGGCCGCGGCCCAGGAGGAAGAGGAAAAGCCTCGTCCTATTCGACTGGGACCGGAGCTGGGTGTAAACATCGCCGTGAACACGGTTGATTACAACGTCTCCGGGGTCGAGCGTTTCCTTGGCGTCGGATCGACCTTTGGCGTCGTGGCGGAATTCCCGCTGGGGAAAATCACTTCCGCCGTGGTCGGCATGCATTACTACACGTTGACGGCGCGGGAGGAGAACAAGAAAATCAACGTGATACTCAACGGCGAGGAAGCCAACCAGAACCTGTACAACCTCATGACCACGGAGAGCATGTTTCAATACATCGCCTTTCAGACCATGTTCCGCGTGGAGATGTTCGAGATTGGTTTCCAGTTCGGTGTGCCCGTCGGAGGTGGAGTAGCCGTATCCAAGGGGGAAGCCCTGCCGAACGGCCAAGTGCCCGTGCCCAATCAAGATCCGGTGCTCAAGGAAGATATCAATTTCATAGTGGAGGGAAGGATCGGTGGAGCGTTCCCTGTGTTTGAAACCTCCGGGGGCATTCTTGTGCTCAGGTTCAGCGCTGGTTATCCCTTCACCAAGATGGCTGTCTCATCCGAAGACCGGCTTCCGAATATGGACGAGAATTTCCGCCTTCCCAACCTGCAACTTTCAATAAGCTGGATGTTCAATTTGTAACGTTCGACCCTCGAGACATTTACCGCGCGCGCGCTTCGTCCCTGCCGCCCTTGATGGATTCGGCCGTCACGGTGATCTCTCCGTTGCCCTGCACGATCCACCGCACTTTCACCGTTCCCATGCCCGGTATGGTCTCCACACGGATGCGATCCGGCTGATGCTTTTGTTCCCGGGCGATGTCCAGCAAGGGATTCTCCACGATGAACCCGGCCAGGACTTCTATCCCGGGACCCGCCAAGGAGATGATATCCGGTCGCGTGATGTGATTCGCGACGTCCTGGGCGGATCGCGTGGGAATGGCGTGGAGGTTTTTCACCACCACGTCAACCCTGCGCAGACCGCCATCCAGCGGTACGATACTGACGGAATCGATAGCTACGAGGGGGAGGTGATAGGCATGGAAGAGGGTGAAGGCCATGTTCCGGTGGCACATGTCTTCGATCATGAACGACGGCGCCGTGCGTGTCCACGCCTTCTTGATGCCGCCGATCTCGATCGGGCCGTAACGGGGGTGCTGGTAGGCGTGCCAGGGCACGACTCCCTCGCCGAACAGCAGTAGCCGGTCGAACCGGTATAGCTTGCCGCGCTTTGAATCCCATTTTTCCTTCTCGCTCTTCTCCCGGTAGAAATTGAACGACGTCCACAACTCGTTCGTGAAGGTGAAAATGCCACGCGCACCGTACAGCCAGTCGAGCTCACCGCCGTACACCTGGTAGAGGTCCTTGTTGACCGTCAGGTACCGGTAACCCGGGAGCATGTCCTCGCCCAGTTTCCCCAGGAAGTCATAGAGGCGGAGGTCTTCGCGCTTGTACGTGGTGTCATCCTTTGGCGCGCCGGGTCCTCGCAGGATCATCCCGCCGGAATTATGGTAGGATTGTGCTCCCGCGATGTTGGGATGGGCGAGCACGAAGTCCGCCACCGCCCGGTTCTCCGGTATGGAGAAGGGGTAGCGGTCGGCACCGTACTGCACGTACTTCGGTTGCCATTGCCAGGCCCAGTTGCGGTTGGGGTCGTAGAACCCCGGGCCGTCTTCATTTACGCGTCCGTCTCCGTCGTTATCGATGCCTTCCCAGCCCAGGAGCGTGTACTCGCCTTTTTCGTCAGGCCGGGCCCGCACCATGATGCGGGGATCGTCGGGATCGGGCAGCCAGCGGCCGTTGGGATCGCGCTTGCGCATTTGCACGATATTGCCGTCGCCGTCCAGGTCATCAAAGCCGTCTTCGTCCACCAGTCCGTCCCCGTCGTCGTCGCGGGGCAGCATGCCGGACCGCGGCGAGTGGGGAGTGTTGCCTTCGTGAATGAAGTAATCGCGGGCGTCGGGATTGATGGACGGCACGATGTAGAATGTCTTGGTATCGAGCAGCTCGGTGATCCAGTCGATGGAGCCGTAGCTTTCGGCCAGGAACCACGCCGTGTACAATGCCACTTCCGCTCCCTGGATTTCATTGGAATGGATGTTCCCGTCGATGTACATGGCGGGCTTGCCTTACGGATCGCCTTGCGTGAACGCGGTCACGGTGAGCAGGTGCAGCGGCCGTCCTTCCACTGAGGAGCCGATCGTGCCGTACTGCACCAGGTCGGGATGCGCTTCCGCCAGGCGGCGGCAGATGTCGCCTATTTCCCGGGAATCGTAATAGCGGTTCCAGGCGATTTCAACCTTGGGATTGTTCGGAGCCCCCAGCGCTTTCAACGCGCTGGACGTGAATTGCTTCGTCACCGTTTGAGCCGTCGCGGAGAGGCCGAGAAGCGCCGCGGCCAGGATAATTGAAAGAAAGGCCCCCCTGCCGGGGAACGATGGTCGGCGAGGCTGGTAATGACAGGTCATTCTTAGGCTCCGTGACGGGTTGAACATGAGACCTTTTCCTTCGAACAGTGCGCGGATTACTTCAAGACGATTTGTCGACGGACGATGCCACAGGAGGGCGAGCCCGCTTCGACCGTCACAGCGGAGCCTTTCGCTCCCAGGACGACCCAGGAGAGTTCACGGCTGGCGCCCCTGCCCGGAATCCGGTCGAGCAGGAGGAGGCTTCTTCCTCCCGCGATACGCTGGTCCTCGTCGAGCTCCAGTTTCACCTTGACCTTTCGCGGTATCTTCGACAACACGCCCATGGCGGAAAGAGTCGGGAAGTCGCCGTCGTTGAATACGCGAAGGGTCAGGCGATAGGCATGGTCGTGGAGCGGCTCGAGCTTGACGTCAGATATTCGTAAGCGGGGCAGCATGTCGCCCAGGGACAAGATGAAACGTGTGTATGCACGGCTCCGCGGTTCCAGGGAATCAGCGGGGGGATTGACACCTGCGTAGGGGACGAAGCCGCCCACTTCCACCTCGCGATCCGGGAAGTCGGGATGGTCGATTTTCCGCCAGGGCACGAAGAGGTTTTTCATACCCGTTGCCGTGGCCCATTTCCACAGCCTGCGCTGCCGCGAATCCACGGATTTCGCGCCGTTGTTTTTCTGAAAAGACTTGTCTTTGCGCGATTGCTTTTGCGTGGTGTCCTTGAGGGCGGGTAGCCACCAGGCGGGCACGCAGAACGACCACCGGCCGAAATGGTAGTACGCCCACTCGCTGAACGCCCCGTGCCCCTGCTCCGGCTCGGGCGAATCCGAGTAGCCGGTGAGCCGTTCGAACGTTTTGGATACGCAGGCATACCAGTTTTCGTCTTCCTTCATGATCGAAGTGGGAGGAGGCAGGCTGCGAACGCGCTCGTTTTTTCCGGAGCGGGAGGATTTTTGCGTGGACTTCCACGGATGCAGGAGGTTGTCCTCGAGCGAGAAGGAAAAGACCACCGCGATGTTCGGATGGTCGAACAGGAAATCCGCCACGGTCCGGGACTCGATTTCCGAAACCTGGTGCGGACCCGCTCCCCGGGAAAAGAAACCGTACCGGTAGGTAAAGTTCCGGTTGAAGTCCACGCCGCCGGGTTCGTCCTCGTTCCAGCGGCCGTCCTTGTCGTTGTCGATGCCCTCGGTCAGGAGGCGATACATCCCGCTTTCGCCCTTCCCGCGATCGATCTTGCGCAGGAGGTTGGGGAAGTCCGCGTCCGGAGCCCAGTCTCCCGCCTGGTCCTTGATCCGCATCATGGTAATAACGCCGTTGCCGTCCAGGTCGTCGAAGCCGTCTTCGTCAACCGCGCCGTCGCGGTCGAGGTCGAAAGGCCGCTCGTTGAGATACCGCTCGTACCGGGGTTGACGAAAGAACGCTTCGGAGGCGTCAGGGTTTACACGGGGAAAAACGTAAAACGTGGTTCGCTGCAGAAGGGCGGTGATACTGTCCACAGTGCCATAGCCTTCCGCGACGGCTTTTATGAACCCGAGGCACATCTCGCTCCCCGCCAGGTCGGCCCCGGTGACGCCACCGACCACGGCCACTGCAGGCTTGGCTTTGTCAATGCCCACGGACAGGATGCAGACCCAGACTTCGCGACCGCCCAGGGTCTTTCCGGTCGTTTTCACGGTGACGACATCCGACTCCGCCGCGAGGTTCCACAGAAATTCCGACATCCGGTCGTACGTGTGGTATCCTTCCGTCGATGGAGTGGGCTGGGGAAACAGAGCGCCGGCGGGGAAGCCGGTTGCGAGAGCCAGGAATAGGAAAACATTCAGCAATGGTTTCATGGGGAAGCAATACTCCAGAGAGGACGATCGTGCTCGGTTGCCTTGCGGTATGCAAGATACCTTTCGGGAGACAATTAGAAAAGCGAAGGAGAAGCAAGGAAAAAGTAAAAAGTGGTCCCGGGTTGAAGGCAACAGGAGATAAGTACTGGGGTAACAACGACTGAAACGGATTGACAGAACAGCCCAGCCGTGAAAGGCCGTTCAGGGTGCGGGAAATGTTGACGAAACGTTAATACACCAGGGGTTTATACAGCCGCGACGTCGTAGAAATCGTGTGGTTGGAGTACGACTCTCCCGTGCCTGCGGGTTGCAGGCATTGACAACCGATAATCTTCCCGCCGGGCAGTTTCCTGAAGTCGCCGGATTCACAGTTGACCCCCGAGCAACTTTGGCTTTCGCTCGTGGGAAGCAAGTATAACTCCCCTCCATCGTTGTACAACTCTTCAGCCATTGCTCTTGCCTCGCCCGCATTGTTCCCGAAGCCCTCGACGTAGAAATAATCCCCGGACTGTTCTATCTTGACTTCCGAGATAGTGGTGCCGTCATTGAAAGCTGATTGAAAGGCGCTTACGAGCGTGGCGCTGTCGATTGTTATCACGGGTTCATTGTCAACGATCTCCCCGATTTTTATTCGCTCCTGTGCGAAGACACAACAGGAAATGATGACAAAGAAGACAGTGAGAAAGACGGGATTCGTGATTCGCATCATTTTTTCATCCTCACGATTGTTCGGATTGATTTCAGTAATAATATACAAAAAAAAAGAAGATGGCAAGTGGAGAGCATGAAAAGAAAGAGGTCTGAGGAAGGAGGTAATAGGGTTTGACGAAACCGACTAAGGAAGACGGACCATGAACCACGATAGAGCAATTCCAAATGCTAAATGCATGCTGAATTGAGTCTTCTTGAAATAGGTTGACAGAAATATTCAACCGTGCAGTGGATGATTCGAAAAGTTCGGTTCACCTGTTGTCATTGAGAATTCGCCACGGGCGGAGACCTCCGCCGATTCGTTAATTTCCTCAGCATTCAGAATCACTCCCCGGCCCCCGGTTTCTTCGGAAGCGCGTGTTTTGTAGCTTTAGCGTGATATGACAAGGAAAACCCTTTCAACCGACCGTCCCTACATACTGGTATCGAACGACGACGGGATCGATTCTCCTGGCATTCTCGCCCTGGCCCGGTCACTGGCGCGCATCGGTGATGTCGTGGTGGTGGCGCCCAGCACGCAGCAGAGCGCCGTGGGACATGCCATCACCGTCCAGGTGCCGTTGCGGACACACCGGTTTTACCGTAACGGCAAGATGTTCGGTTGGGCGGTGGACGGCACGCCCGCCGATTGCGTCAAGCTTGCGGCGCTGACCCTCCTCGACAGGAAGCCGGACCTGGTGGTGTCCGGCATTAACCACGGCGTGAACACGGCCATCAATATCATCTACTCGGGGACGGTGTCCGCAGCTACCGAGGGAAGCATCCTGGGCATTCCCTCCATCGCCGTATCGCTTGCCACGCATGACACGACCGCCGACCTGGGCACGGCGGCGCTGTTCGCCCGGAAACTGGCGCGCGAGGTTCTCCGGCGCGGCCTGCCGCCGGGAACGCTGTTGAACGTCAACATTCCCAACGTTCCGCGCGAGGAAATCGCCGGCGTGAAAGTGACCGAGCAGGGCAAGTCCTGGTGGGATGACGGGTTTGAACGCCGCATCGATCCCCAGGGCCGGGAATACTACTGGCTGGTGGGCAGGTACAAGCGCGATCGGAACAGGAACTGCGACGATTACGCCCTCCGCAAGAATTTCATTTCAATAACACCGCTCCACTACCGCCTTACCGATTCCGGCCTCCTGCGTGAAATGAACGATTGGAACGTGGAACATCTCTGGTGACCGGTATCCCGCGCGGGCTCCCGGTTTTACTCGACTGCAAGATATCATTCCGGACTTGATCCGGAATCCATAGATTCCCGCTTGGCC
>JAJRXL010000419.1 GCA_024276335.1 Bacteroidota bacterium | reverse complement strand
CGTCCACTTCCGTGAACCGGATGTTCTTTTCCCGGAAATAACGCTTGGCCTGACGGCAGAAGCCGCAGGTCGGCGTCGTGAAAATTACAACTTTTGGATGACGTGTACCCATGATTCTCATTCCATGGTTTGCGATGACTCGATTCTGTAGCTGTGCGTAAGAGTCACGGCTTTTTGCAGCATCGCCGAAACGCCGCAGTACTTGGTCTGGGAAAGCTCGATCGCGCGCTCGACGGCTTTTTCGGAGATGTTTTCACCGTAGAAGACGTACTCGACGTGGATGGAGGAATATACTTTCGGGTGTTCGTCCGTTTCCTCGGCGGTAACGTGAATTTCAAACCGGTCGAGTTTCACCCGCTTCTTTTCCAGGATGGAAGCGACGTCGCTGCCCGTGCATCCACCCAGGGAGATCAGGATCAGCTCCTTGGGCCGTATCGCTGAATCGGCGCCGTGGAAGTGCTCCGGGCCATCCATCACCACCCAGTGCCGGGTGTCCGTTCTGCCGATGAACGTGATGCCTTCCACTTGTTTGACGATTGCTTTTTTCGTTGCCATGAGTTGTCTCCACGCATGTGAACAATACGGAGCCGTAAGGGCTCATCATTATATGATGCAGTATTTCGCAATTCGATGTAAAAAAACCGCGCAATGACGGAGCCGTTCTTCACGGGGACTGGGCGGATGGGCAGAAGCGGGCGATGACACATTCACTGCATCGTGGTCGTCGCGCAATGCAGGTTTTTCTTCCATGCAGGATGAACAGGTGCGAAGCTTCCGTCCAGTCCTTCTTGGGAATAATCGCGGCGAGGTGTCGTTCGATCTTTTCCGCGTCGCGCGTATCCGTAAATTGCAAGAGGTTGGCGATCCGGGTGACGTGTGTATCGACGGCCAGTCCGGGTATTCCAAACGCGTTGCCCAAAATAACGTTCGCTGTCTTTCGACCCACGCCGGGCAAGGCGGTCAGTTCCTCCAGGGTGGAAGGGACGTTGCCACCGTGCTTTTCCACGAGGGCAGCGCAGCAGGCTTTGAGGTTTTTTGCCTTGTGGTTGAAGAAGCCCGTGGAACGAATGTAGTCGATCAGTTCCTCCGTCGTGGCTTCCGCCATGTCCCGCGGGGTGGGGAATGCACGGAACAGCTCCGGTGTTACCTTGTTAACGCGTTCGTCCGTGCACTGGGCGGAAAGGATGGTTGACACAAGGAGTTGGAAGGGATTACGAAAATGTAGGGCGCAGGCCGCTTGCGGGATATCCTTCCTGAGCGCTCTCAGGATTGCCTTTATTCGCTTCTTTTTCTCCTCGTGCGTCTCGGTGTGAAAGAGGGTTGCTTTTTTGGTTTTTTTTGCCATAATCTTGTAAAGTGTTGAAAGCGTCGCGAAATGAATGCATTCGGGTAATACAATTCGAGGCAATCCATGTCGATTCTCGCGGACCGATACGCTAAAAGGTACGAAATTCTCTAGTGATTCGCAGGAAGCAGGCATTCGGATTTTCGGTTTCAGGAAGAGCGAGTACGTGATTGATTCCACGTGCACGTTCCCCGCTCGCAGGGAATGGAGCCAGGTGATTTGCAAAAACTGCACACAATTCGTTCATTTTATTTGTTTGCGGAAACCAGGTCGTGCACATTGATTCGTAGCAGCAACGAGATGGGTAACTCGACTACACTAAGGACCATCGAGTTTACTCGTATGCGTATAGTACTTATAACCGTTGTGTTCTTTTTGAGCGCGAACGTGGACCTTCCGGCACAATTGGCACGTCATAAAAGTATTCCGGCCCCTGGCAATCTTGTGTTGTTTGTACAGGGGGGTGGTGTTGTGGCAGGCAACGATTTCAGCCGGAGGCTGTCCGACTACGCCGTGAGGCCGATCTTATACCTCGGCGGAGGATTCCAGCTCTCGAAAAGCATGAGCGTGCGCCTGAGCCCGTACTGGGGAAAAACGCGGAATTTTCAAGGTGGCAAATCATCATCGACGCTGATCACGGGCATCGACCTGTCCGTTAATTATTCTTTCTGTTCCAATCGCGTCACGACGTTTTTTTTGGAAGCACGAGTTACGGGGATGTATTTCGGTTACAAGGTCGAAGAATCATCCCGGGTTGTCTCGGAAGGCATGGATGCCGCGTTTGGCTATGGAAGCGGCTTTGGCATGAAGTTCAGGATGGGCCGTGCGTCCTCCCTGACGTTGAAATGGCATTTCATCCTCACGACCAGCGACCAGATAGACGGGTTCAAGGATGGCCTGCTTCACGACGGATTCTCCATGCTGACTGTCGGGTATGAGTGGTATAT
>JAJRXL010000418.1 GCA_024276335.1 Bacteroidota bacterium | reverse complement strand
GAGAGGGTTTCTGTATGTATATGGGTATATGCGTGAAAGGGTGGATGGACTTTCGGATTTTCGATCTTCGATTTTGGATCTCGTGAGGGCGAGTTGAACGTTACAACGTTGGAACGTTCAACCATTTTTCCTTTGATTCCTTCCGCCTCCGCAAAAGCTCCGGGGGGTAGGTTGCGGTTAATCAACTCCGGGGCCGTTCAGAAAACCGTTGAAACGGTTGAGACATTGACTTGGATGAACATCTTCCCCACGGATGAATCCGTGGGCTATCGAGATTATTTCGAAATGACAGGAAAATAAATTCGGCAATCCGCAAATCCGCCAATACGGAACATCGTGTAGGGGGCGTCTCCTGGCCCCGCTTTTTGGGTTTACTCCGTTCTTTGAGCTGACGCCGAATCTCTCCTGCTGCTTGAGGGCGGGTGATTTGAGACAAGAAGACAAGGGGACGGGGGGACAAGGAGATTTTCGATTCTCGATTATTTCGTAGATACGTATATGGGTATATGGCTGTATGGGTGAAAGTATTAACCAGGCGTTTGCTCGCATATTATCTGGTCTGATGAGGTATATGGCTGTATGGGTGAAGGTGTTGACCCCGTAAACGGGGCCCCGAGAGGGTTTTTGTATGTATATAGGTATATGGGTTGATGGCCTTTCGGATTTTGGATCTTCGATTCTCGATTTTGGATGTGTTTGACTCGTGGTTTCCCGAGGGGACCGCTTTGCGGCGACTCCGCTCACCACTACGTCGTCCGTCGTCTCATTCGCCGATTCATCGAAATCAATTACAACGCGATAATCACCAGGCACAGTGTAGATACTATGGTGTGTTACACCTCGGCTTTGCGTAAGCAGAGGCTGGTGTTGGTTCCCCCGAAGCCGAAGCTGTTGGAAAGAGCCACGGAGATGTCCACGTCGCGGGCCTTGTTAGGTACGTAATCGAGGTCGCACTCCTCGTCCGGTTCGTCGAGGTTGATGGTAGGCGGCAGCTTGCCGTGCTTGAGGGCGAGGGCGGTAAACGCGGCTTCCACGGTCCCGGCGGCGCCGAGCAGGTGGCCGGTCATCGATTTCGTGGCGCTGATGGGAATGCTGGATGCGTGCTGGTTGAAGACGGCCTTGATGGCCTTGGTTTCGGCGATGTCGCCGAGCGGAGTCGAGGTGCCGTGTGCATTGATGTAATCCACGTCAGTAGGCTTGAGTCCGGCCAGGCGGAGAGCGGTGCTCATTGCCCGTGCGGCGCCTTCGCCACTGTTCGCGGGAGCAGTGACGTGGGCGGCGTCGGAACTCATGCCGCAGGACAACAATTCCGCGTAGATATCCGCTCCGCGATTGAGCGCGTGCTCCCATTCTTCCAGGATGAGCACGCCCGCGCCCTCGCTCATGACAAAGCCGTCCCGACCCTTGTCGAAGGGACGAGAAGCGGCCTGAGGGTCGTCGTTGCGGACGGACAGCGCGCGCATGGAACAGAATCCTGCGATGCCGAGATCTACAATCGGGGCTTCCGTTCCACCTGCGATCATTACCGGGCTCTCGCCCCGCTGAATAGTATGCATGGCGTCGGCGATGGCATGGTTGCCGGAAGCGCAGGCCGATACCACGGAATAGGAGGGGCCTCTCAGGCCCAGGCGGATGCTGAGGTAACCGGGCGCGAGGTTGATGAGGGCTCCCGGTATGAAGAACGGCGATACTCGACGCGGACCGTGCGATGCCAATGTGCGGTCGTTGTCGGCGATAGTCGTAATGCCCCCGATGCCGGAACCGACGATAATCCCCGCTTCTTCCTTCAGCCCATCGGAAAACTCGAGCCGGGCGTCCTCCAGCGCTTCCATGCAGGCCGCTACCACGAACTGGATGAACAGGTCGAACCGCCTCGCTTCTTTTTGGTCGAAGTACTTGAGCGGATCAAACCCCTTCACTTCGCCCGCGATGCGGCTGGTGAACAAAGAAGCATCGAAGCGGGTGATCGGACCTAATCCTGATTTTCCCGCTAGGGCGGCCTTCCAGCTCTCGTCCTTGTTCAATCCCAGTGGCGTGATGAGTCCAATACCCGTAATGGCAATCCGGCGCATGAAAAACCTGTCGCTTATGACGTAATACCCGCCTCCCAGTTGGATATGGTGGCGTCTAAATAGTATGATATTGCGAAATCCGTTCTTACGCAAGCGATACGGTTTCCGGTGTTTTTCGTATCATTAGGACGTGAACCGGTGTTACGACCAGGAAACGCCTGGAAACAGCCGTCCTCGTGCAGATTTGTTGCAGCAAGTAGGCCCGTATAAAGAAGCATGTTTAATATTCGCTTGGTCGGTATTGACAGGGAGTGCGCTGGCTGGCCGCGGTTGTTCAACGGTGTGGGAAAAGCATTGAACGTCAATCTTCACGCGTCTTACCACTATGCAACGCCGGCCGAAGTGCAAACCGTCGAACGTGAGCTCCGGTCGGGACGGTTGCACGGTGTGGCTGTGGATCCCGCTCTCGCACACCTTTTGCCTGCGATCTGCGATCAGCTCTCGCCCCTGGCCCGCAGGCTCAACCTTGCCGATACGCTGGCCGTCAACAAGGGCAAGATCGTCGGGCATCATACGCTTGTGGCCGGTTTCGTTTCGATGATCATGGAGGTTACGATCCTGCGCGGCGCTCCCGCGATTGCCATTCTCGGACGCGGCAACCTGGCCCTGGTGGTTGCGTTTTCACTCGGCGAGTATTTCAACCCGTGCAGCTTGACAGTTTATGGCGAGCAGGGAAATGTTCCCGCCTGGGCGGAAGTGGTATCACAAAACGCGGTGCTCGAATTCAAGTCATACTCCTCCTTCCAACCGGCGGACGTGCTCATTAACGCCACGGGCAGCGATTTCGACCAGCGCTTGCTCGAAGCATCCGGCAACCCGCTTCGTTCCACTGACGTGGTGTACGACCTGGAGGCCTTTGCGCCGCGGACACGTCTCCTGGAACAGGCGGCGAAAGCGGGATGCGCTATTCGTCACGGATCCAGCATGCTCATCCGCCGCTCCATGGATGCCTTCACGATCTGGACCCACCGGGAACCGTTCCTGGTCGAGCAATGGCGGAATGCCTTTCTGAAGTCATACGGTGAAAAGGAAGCGGAGGAATTCCGGAAAGCCTGGCTGTACGAAGATGAGAGCAATCCGCGCCGAATCGGGCGCAGGAAACCCAACGATTGAGCACCAACAGGAATTTTTCAGCATGAGAATGTTCAAAGCATTTGCGAAATGCAGCCCGGTCGCCCGGCAGCGATTTCTTTTCCTTGCGGTCGCGGCTTTTTCCCTCGCAGCATTTTCCGCCGCCTGCTCGGATGGCGAAGGGCTGGTGGAACCTCCTCTGCGACTGGAGCCGTGTTCATGGTCCGCGCCCGTCCTGTCCGGCACCATCATCGATAACGGACTGGCTGAAATTTCCGGGATCGCGCCCAGCCGACGCGAAGCAGGCATGCTCTGGCTGCACAATGACTCCGGGAATGAACCGCGGGTGTACGCCGTGGACAGCACGGGGAAATCGCTCGGCTACTTTATCCTGGACGGTACGTCCAACATCGATTGGGAGGACATGGCATCGGTCGTCATCGACTCCGTTGCCATGCTGCTGATCGCGGACATTGGTGATAACGCGGAGATCCGGTCCACGGTGGAAATCGTGATGGTTGAGGAGCCGTCTGTCCGGGATTTTGGTCCCGACCGGCATCCCGTGTTCCAGGGATCGGCATACCGCTACAGGTACCCGGACACCCCTCACAATGCCGAGG
>JAJRXL010000417.1 GCA_024276335.1 Bacteroidota bacterium | reverse complement strand
GTCCGGCATACCGTCGTCAAAGCAATTCGGGACTTCTTCGACGATCGGGGGTTCGTGCTCTTCGACGCCCCGATTCTTACACCGAACGCGGTGGAAGGAACGTCCACGCTTTTTGAAACCTCGTACTTCGACCTGGGCAGCGCGTACTTGACACAATCCGGGCAGTTGTACGGTGAGGCAGGCGCCCTGGCCCTGGGGAAGATATACGTGTTCGGGCCGACTTTTCGTGCCGAAAAATCCAAGACGCGTCGACACCTTACCGAGTTCTGGATGGTGGAGCCGGAGATGGCCTGGTACGATCTGAACGACGACATGGACCTGGCGGAAGAATTCATCGAGTACATCGTTCAGACAACGCTGGAGAAGAGGAGCAGGGAACTTGAAGTGCTCGAACGGGACCTCTCGAAGCTGGAATGTATCCAGCGTCCGTTTCCGCGTATTTCGTATGATGAGGCAGTGGGAATTCTGCACAAGCATGGCAGGGAATTCGAATACGGGAATGACTTCGGGGCGCCTGACGAGACGTTGATCTCCGGGCAATTCGACCGGCCTGTTCTTGTCCACCGCTATCCGGCCGAGGTAAAGGCGTTCTACATGAAGCGGGATCCCCAGGATGAAACGAAGGCGCTGGCCATGGACATGCTGGCACCGGAGGGGTACGGTGAAATCATCGGCGGCAGCCAGCGTGAGGACGATTACGATACGCTGGTACGGCGTATCCGCGAACACAATCTCCCGCAGGATGTTTTCGAGTGGTACCTGGATTTGAGACGGTATGGCAGCGTTCCCCACAGTGGCTTCGGCCTGGGGCTGGAACGGACGGTTGCGTGGATTTGCAAACTCGATCATATCCGGGAAACAATTCCCTTCCCACGGACCATCAAGCGAAAGAACCCGTGATATGCATTACCGCTATCAAAAACACAAACAACCCATTTAAAGTTGGAGGATACATGAAGAGGCTTATCATGGCCGTGGTATTGGTTGCTCTCGTTTTTTCCGCGCAAATGCTGACAGCGCAAACCAATGCCGGCAAAGGCAAGAAACAAAAACAAGATGAAGGGAAAATCGTGACTACTGAAAGTGGCTTGAAATACATTGACCTTGTTGTAGGCGAGGGCGCGCAACCGGAAAAAGGCAAAACAGTAACGGTCCACTACACCGGCACTCTCGAGGACGGAACCAAATTCGATAGTTCCGTCGATCGTGGTCAGCCGTTCTCGTTCACTATCGGAGTCGGACAGGTGATCAAAGGATGGGATGAGGGGGTGATGTCCATGAAGGTTGGTGGAAAGCGTAAACTCATCATTCCCGGGAACCTGGCGTACGGTGAACGTGGTTACCCCGGCGTAATTCCCCCAAATGCCACGCTGGTTTTTGAAGTCGAACTGCTTGAAGTAAAGTAATCGTGTATCGAAAACTTCCTTGCATGTGTACGGGGAGCCGGCGTGTCTGAGGGCTTGCGATCCAGAACAGCGGCGAAAGTGTACATCACACTGGCTGGATTGTTCATCGCCGGTTTTCTACTTGACCATTTCATCCTTCCGTGGATCATTCACAGCGGAGATGAAATCCCGGTTCCCAATGTCATCGGGAAGCCGATGGCGGAAGCCGTGCGGATTCTCGAAGCACAGCAGCTCGTTGCAAGGAAGTCGGTGGTGCAACCTTCCTACAAGTACCCACAGGGTACGGTTATCATGACCAATCCGCCGCCGGGTAACATCGTACGTGAAGGAAGGAACATCTACCTGACAATCAGCGGTGGCGGGCCGCAAGTCACGATGCCGAATCTCCGGGGACATTCATTGCGTGATGCACGAATAACCCTTGAACACTACGACCTCCGGATTGGGAAGATTACCTACGATCCGTCGAGCCAGCCCGAGGAAACCATTATCTCGCAAAGTATTCCTCCGGGCAAAAACGTGGCGAAAGGTTCCGTCGTGGACCTGTCCGTAAGTGGAGGTGAAGGGTCGCTTCAAGTATCCGTGCCGTACGTCATCGGTCTCAGCCTGGAAGAAGCCCAAACAAGGCTCATGGAAAACGGCCTGCGGTTGGGCAAGATCACGTACAAGAGTAGTATGGACTTGTTACCCAATACTGTCATCGCACAGATGCCCAGGGCTGGTGATATGGTCGATGTCGGTACACCGATTGATGTAACATTAGTCCACTGATGTCTCCATGACCATCTTTGAGATGATGCATCAGGTCTCGCTTTTTGTAAACGGGACATACGAACGCAGGGATGAAATTGGCGTCGTCGATATTCCGTTGCCGGATGGACGCCACCAGATTGTGATGGGAAAAGTAAACCGCTATGAAGACGATACCATCGGCACCCTCTATACCGTTATCGGGAAGATGGGCAAATCCATCGATCCGCTTCCCTTGCTGCGTTTGAACCAGGTTCTTCGGTATGCAAAGATCACGCTCGAGGAGTCCGGGGACATCATCGTCT
>JAJRXL010000042.1 GCA_024276335.1 Bacteroidota bacterium | reverse complement strand
TTTCCGGCGGCATTGAGCGAAAGCAGTTCCTGCTTCAGCTCGAAGGAGTCCTCATTGTTTAAATGGAATGACTCCGAAATAACGACACAGTAACTGAACCATTTATTAATCGGATGTTACGGATTACACGATGATTACAGGCTATCCATATACGGATCCGGAAAAAAAGAGAGTGAAATGGGATGAGGTCCGGGAAGTGATTTCACAATCAGGAGTCGCGGAATCGTTTGAACAAGTCAGCGCGCTGGATTTCAAGGACTTGATGCGAAATCGGATTAACAATATCCTGCTCGTATCCAGCATGTACGATTTCTATACGCTTGTTGAAGACGGGCAACTGACGGAAGCCATCTTTAACGAGTACCTCGAATTGAACCTGCACTACGCGCCGCATATCACCCGCGTACATTCAGGTGAGGCGGCCTTGCGCATGCTGGTCGATCACCGGTTCGATCTCGTGATATCCATGCAACGGATCAGCGACATGGACCTTGTGAACTTCTGTCGATCCGTCAAGCGGAACCATCCCGATATTCCCGTGGTCTTTCTCGGATATCAGTCGCGCGAATTGCAGCTTCTCCTTCAGACGGGTATTATCTCCGTGTTCGACAGGATATTCATCTGGCAAGGCGACCGCAGGCTTTTCCTCGCCATCATCAAGCTGTTTGAAGATTTGAAAAACGCACCCGTGGATTGCCTTGAGTTCGGTGTTCGAACCATCATCCTGGTGGAAGATTCGCCGCTGTTTTATTCGTCGTACCTGCCGCTGATTTACACCGAGCTGATCAAGCAGGCGCAGAGTCTTATTGTCGAGGGGAGAAATTTCTCGGACAAACTCTTGCGCCAGCGTGCGCGGCCCAAAATTCTACACGCGACGTCGTTCGATGAAGCATGGGAGTATTTCAAAACGTACAAGGATACTCTCCTTGGTATTATTACCGATATGAAATTCAAGAAGAACGGAGAGGTTGTCGATAACGCGGGATTGCAGCTCATTCAACAGGTACGGGAGGAAGCTCCGGACCTTCCGATCCTGATACAGAGCGCGCACAGTAAGTATACGTCGGAACTGGAAATGTTGAACGTCTGCTTCGCGGACAAGAATTCGCGTACCCTCTTGCAGGAAGTTAGCGAGTTTATCAAGAGATACTTTGGCTTTGGCGACTTCGTGTTCAGGATGCCCGACGGCACGGAAATCAACCGGGCAAGAAATCTGAAGGAGCTGCGGGACTTGTTGAAAACCGTGCCGGACGAGTCGATCATTTTCCATGGTTCACGGAATCATTTCTCGAACTGGTTGATGGCGAGAACGAAATTCGCCCTGGCGAAAAAAATCAAGCCCGTCAAGATCAGCCAGTTTGCTTCGATGGACGAACTTCGTTCTTATCTCATCGAGGTGTTTACCGACCAGTTGCACCAGGATCAACAAGGGATCATCTCCGATTTTCCCGGCGAAGGATATGATATCGAGGAAGGATTTTTACGTATCGGCAGCGGTTCCCTGGGAGGGAAAGCCCGCGGCCTGGCTTTTGTGGACAATCTTCTGAAGAATTACCTGGAATCGGATTACTTCCCCGGCGTGCGTGTCTCCATTCCCCGGACCATTGTCCTGGGAACGGATATTTTTGATCAATTCCTTGAAAACAATGACTTGCTGTCGTTCGCTTTGCAGAGCGAATCCGACGACAAGATCATTGAACGATTCGTCCGGGCCGAGCTGCCGGTGGAAATCGAGGAAGACCTGTACGAGATCATTAAGAAGGCCAGGTTTCCGCTTGCGATTCGATCATCGAGCTTGCTCGAAGATGCCTTGCATGAGCCCTTTGCCGGCATCTATGCTACCATGATGATTCCGAACAGCAGTTCCGATGAGAATACGCGGTTCCTCAGCCTTTCGCGTGCCATCAAGTTCATCTACGCGTCGACCTTCTTCCGTTCAGCCAAGCACTATATCGAAACCACGGGCAACAGGATCGAGGAGGAGAAGATGGCGGTGATCATCCAGGAAATGGTGGGACAGAAGAAGGGAAGGTATTTCTATCCACACATTTCCGGGGTGGCGCGCTCGTATAATTACTATCCCTTTGCCAAGGCTAAGCCGGAAGACGGCGTAGTGAATCTCGCGTTAGGGCTCGGGAAGACCATCGTGGACGGCGGTGTCAGTTTGCAGTTTTCTCCGGCCTACCCCACGGTGTATCCGCAGTTCAGTTCCGCCCGCGATTATTTCCACTGCTCGCAGGTCCGGTTCTACGCGCTCGACCTCGAGTCCGATTTCAGCGACGCGCTTCCGCGCGAGGATCAGCACCTCGTACAACTCGACATCGCTGATGCGGAAAAGCATGGAACACTTACCCATATTGTATCCACGTACTCGGCGGAAAACGATATGTTGTACGAGGGGATTTCCCGACCGGGACCCCGTGTAATTGATTTCGCGCCAATATTGAAATCCGAAGTTATCCCCCTGACGCGGGTATTGAACCTGGTGCTCAAGATGTGTGAAACGGCGATGAATTGTCCCGTGGAGATTGAGTTCGCAGTTAAGCTTGGTTCGAAATCCGCCTTACCCGCGGAGTTCAGTTTCCTCCAGGTTCGTCCCATGGTTACCCAGGAAATGTGGGAATCCGTTGCGCTTGACGATATCCCGCGCGAAGAGATCCTGGTGCAAAGTGAGAGGACGTTAGGCAACGGGATCGCGCACGTCCGGGATATTGTCTACGTGAAACCCGATGCGTTAAATACGCTTGTCACGCGGGAGATTGCCCAGGATATCATGCGTGCCAACGAGATGCTTCGCGCGGAAAAGCGACAATACGTCCTCATTGGTCCCGGGCGCTGGGGATCGGCGGATCCCTTCCTGGGAATACCGATAAAATTTCCTGCCATTTCCGGAGCGCGTGCGATCGTGGAAACCTCGTTGCCCAATGTTTACATCGACCCGTCGCAGGGGTCGCATTTCTTTCAAAACATCACCTCGTTCAGGATAGCGTACTTCACCATTCGACATTACGACACGCGCCATATTATCGATTGGGACTGGCTGGATAAACAGCCGGTGACGTTCGAGACGAAGTACATCAGGCGCGTATCCCTTCCCGAGGCCGTTGAAATAATCGTGGATGGAAGATCCGGCAAAGGCGTGATCTTGAAACAAGCGCGGTCGAACGGCCGGGAATAGTGATCCCTGCGGCTTCCGTGTAGGCGGGTGTAAAATTGAAAGGCG
>JAJRXL010000416.1 GCA_024276335.1 Bacteroidota bacterium | reverse complement strand
CTTGCAAACATTGCCACGTTGACGCGGGGCCAAACCGGACCGAGATCATGGACAGGGAGAACATCGACGGCGTCCTGGGCATCCTCCGCGAGCATCCCATCGCGAACCTGGACGTCACGGGAGGCGCGCCCGAACTGAACCCGCACTTCCGGTACCTCGTGGAATCGGCGAAAGCGCTGGGTAAGCATGTCATGGTCCGATGCAATCTCACTGTCCTGTTCGAACCGGGGATGGGGAACCTGGTGGATTTCTACGTGCGTAACGAGGTGGAGATCATCAGTTCCCTGCCCTATTTCCTGGAATTCCAGACGGACAGCCAGCGGGGCAAGGGCGTGT
This sequence comes from Bacteroidota bacterium, assembly GCA_024276335.1. Lineage (GTDB taxonomy): Bacteria > Bacteroidota > Ignavibacteria > SZUA-365 > JAADGX01 > JAADGX01. Next base: position 2,396 of record JAJRXL010000416.1, on the reverse strand, counting down.
TCGAGAAAAGCATCACGGCGCTGCGCATGCTGAACGAAGCCGGGTACGGACAGGAGGGCTCCGGCTTGCTGATCGACCTGGTGTACAACCCCGTGGGAGCATTCCTGCCACCGCCCCAGGAATCACTGGAGCGCGACTTCAAGCGGGAACTGGAGCGTCGCCACGGAATCACCTTCAACCGGCTGTTCACCATCACCAACATGCCGATTTCCCGTTTTCTCCACTTTCTCCAGCGCACCGGCAACTACGAAACATACATGGAGAAACTCGTCTCGTCGTTCAATCCCGCCGCCGCCGAGGGGGTGATGTGCCGCACCTTGATCAGCGTCGGTTTCGACGGGAGGCTCTACGATTGCGATTTCAACCAGATGCTGGATTTGAACCTCAACCACGGCGCCCCGCATACCATCCGGGATTTCGATTTCGAGCGGATCCTGAACCGCCGGATCGTATTCGGGGATCATTGCTTCGGATGCACGGCGGGAGCGGGCAGTTCGTGCGGCGGCGCCACCGCCTGATCACCGGGCCACGAACGACCTCAGATCACCCACTTCCCATCGGTCATGATCACCTCCGATCTCCCCGGGAAATTGAGCACGGCGGCTTTTACCGCAACGTCGGGTTGCAGGGACGGCACGTACACGCGGTCGATGTGTACCACGTTGTTCGGATCGCGGAAGGATTTCGGCGATACGATGCCCCCGAAATGCTCGCTGCGGCCGAACGCAATGTGCAGGCCCAGCTTCTCGTCCATGAGCAATGATCCGACGGCGTTCATGCCGAAATCGCCCAGCACACCGAACCCGATCTCGGCGATGTTGCCGTACGCGGGTTCTTTCGCCAACATGTCTCTCTCTTCCACGCTTTTTTCTCCATCGGTCAGCACCTCGACCGCCCTGTTGTTCTCGACCCGGTACGCGACGATTTCATCGCCGAACTGCACCGGGATCTCCCCCCGCGAGTCACTCGGTATGCCGTCTTTTTCCCCCTCGTACGGCACGATGTAGGTTTCCCCTGAGGGCAGGTTGCCCACGATACCGGAATGGTGAAACATGCCGCTGCTGGGTGTTGCGGTCCTGAAGCGCAGGTCGCCGTGAAAAACCGACTCTTTTCCACGCGCATCGAACACGATATCGATGGATTCGGCCTCGTCCAGCCGCTGCTTGAAGTTCATGATGCGTTCGTGCACGCGCTGGTAGTCGATACCGAGGGCTGGGACCATGGAACGCAGGAAGCCGGGCATCGTCGCGCCACGAAAGCGGTGTTTCTTCGCCAGCATCTTCAGGGGCGCGGTGGCGGAGTACTCCGTTGGCGCCAGCACGATGTCGGTTTCTTCCAGGACTTCGACCAGTCCGCGGGGCGTCCCCGCCGAGGGCAGCGCGGTCGCGTAAAGAGCGGTGGCATCTCCTTTCCACTCGTAAATGGTTCCGGGCAAATCGGCGTTGTTCCTTCCCACGCTGGGATAATACATGATCTGCGCTTTTTCCATGCCCATGCCGGGAAGAAAATCCAGCGCGTCGGCCCACCATTCCATGGCCATCCTTCGACGCTCTTTCCACTCCTCGTTGTCTTCCTCGATCGTGGCGGGAACGTCAACCAGGAACGTGACAACCCTGTCTTCCGCTCCGGGCGCGAACACGGTCTGGAAAAGCGATTGAAGCTCACTTTGACTTAACACGGTTTTCATGTGCGTCTCCAGTGATTCGTGTGACTGTTTTTTTGTTTGCTGCTTTTTACGGTCATTATTCGTTCAACTTGCGGATATCTTGCGAGAGATACAATATCTCTATTCGGTGATGACGAGGGAATCACGCCAAGAGCACCGGAACGCGCTTCTTCGACTCTGCGCTACCGTCGAATTACCCCCTTTCCGCGGGAACCCGGCTTCGTTGTCCGGATATACAACCGATTGCACGTCGAGGCGCCGGCATGATACGCGTGAATAAAGCCAAATCACCCGAGCAAAGCGCAGTGTACTACCACGATACGAGTAGAAAAAAATGCATTTTTTGCTTGACTCTCACCATATCCAATAGTAATTTCAATCTGTTATCGGTGAGGTCTATAGTAAAACTTTAATTGACCATCATTTTCCAGCGAGGCTTTCACCCATGATAAAAAGAATTTGCTTGTCCGCACTGTGGGGTCTGCTGGTCGCGTTGCCGCTGTTTGCCCAGAACCCCCTGGTCAGGTCGCCGGACGAATCGGTTCGCGAGAACCAGGATTTCGAGTTCGCCATGGGCTTGCTGCGGGACGGCAACTATCAGCTCGCATTCGAGCAATTCGACCAGTTTACACGCAAATACCCCAAGAGCCATCGCCTCGCTGACGCCGAATTCTATGCCGCCGATGCCTTGTACCGTCACAACGATTTATCAGATGCGCTGGAACGCTTT
>JAJRXL010000415.1 GCA_024276335.1 Bacteroidota bacterium | reverse complement strand
GGTTCCCTTCTTCGGTTTTTCCATCGGGAAAGATACGCTCAAAAAAGTGGGCGAAAAAGGGAAAGAAATGAAAACACACCGCGAGACAGCGTTCCTTGGTGGCGGAAGATCGTGGCGATGACTTCGGGGAAGGCTCTTGCAGCGAGGAAGGAAACAGGTATCTGTTCACAAATCCGTTATTTCATCAATCAACCCCGAATTCCTTCGTGATGTCGGCAATCCCTCCTACTGCGGTGTCGCGGACAATTCTCACTTTCCTGCCTGTGTTTTCACTTTTTCCGCCACGAGACGGCCAGGGATTCTCCCCCGCATGCTTTTCATGACTTCAGCAATTGTCAAGACCGGAACGTTGCCCTCGTCGAACACCTTGTTGGCGCGGACTTGCATTTCCGATTCCCTTATGATGTCGTTCAACTCGGCGTCGGACGGGGGCGAAGGAAGTTGTTCGCGGGAAAAGGAACCTTCGATCGCTTGCTTCCACGCGGCGGTTACTCCTTCCCGGAAAAGTTTGCCTTTTGACAAGGCAAGAAGAATACCGCGCACGGTTTCGAGCGATACTCCGTTCGTGGAATAACCTTTTCGCTCCAGCTCTTTCGGCGCCTGGTACAGGGCGTAGGAAGCCAGCACGGGATCGATATCCATCGTTTCCACGGCCTCCCGGAAGAGGGGAGCATACCGGGAAATTGCCAGGCGTGTGATGTATCCTTCCGGTACGCCCAGTTCCCGGTAATACCGCACGCGTTCCCAGAACGGCATGGTAAGATTCGCGCGTATCCGCTCCACGCGCTCCCGCTTTACGGTTATGGGGGGTAGGTCGGTATCCGGGTACATGCGATCCGGGCCGGGAAGAATTCTCTCGAAGCCGGTTGTTCCGTCGCGCAGCGCTTGCCGGGTTTCCGAGGGCACACCGATGGTGGCTTCCCTGGCACGTATGATGATTTCCTCCACCGCGGTCTTTGTATCCTGTTCGTCTCCCCACACCAGGACAACGGTATCCTCTTTCGTGGCTTCCACCACCCGCTTGACTTCCTGCCATTCCGCCGCCGAGATGTTTTCGCTCGGGTTGTCGGAATGGATGATATTCGGCAGTGTCATGAGGCAGGCAATGACCCGTACCCGGTCCGAGAGCTCGCGTGAGAAAAACGTCCCGGTTTGCACTTCCCAACGCAGCAGTTCCGCCCAACCTTTCAGCTTGACGGCTTTAATCACATGGTTGTCAGCAACCGCTTGTTCGATAGGAATGTAAAGCGTTTTCTTCAGGGCCCGGGTAACGTCGGCGGACTGTGATTGGAAGGTGTCCTTGGTAATGCCTCGACGATGCAGTTCTTCGCGCAAGCGGAGCAGGTTCCACTGTCGCCGGGCTTCGTTGTACGTCAGGAGCGGCATGAGGGAAGTGCGGCAGACGCCCTTGATTTCCGCGCGGGTTCCGCCTTCCACGCTCACGTTCGTATCCGCGCGCGTGGAGCCGGGACCGCGCCGGACATGGGTGGTCGTGCGCATCATCCGGCGCAGAAGATCGGCGACCTTTTCGACTTCCCACGGCGTGCGCATGTGCGGGTGGGTGACGAGTTCGATCAACGGCATGCCGAGCCGATCGGTGATGTACGTGCGTCGATGCCCTACGTCGCTGATTTCGCGGCACGAATCTTCCTCTAGGCTCAGGTGCGAGATGCCGATCTCCCTGTCGCCAAAGGGGACCGAGCCATTCAACCCTATGATAGCAGTGCGTTGGAAGCCGGTGGGGATGCTGCCGTCCAGGTACTGCTTACGGGCGATGTGCACTTCGTCCACTACGGTCAAGCCGGCCATGAGGCAAATCTCGATGGAGATGTCGAGTGCTTCCTCGTCCATCATGAACGGCGGCGTGTCATCCATCTCGTAGGTGCAGACCGTTTCCTTGTTGATACGGTAAATGATTTCCTTGCGAGTCTTGAACTCCATCAAGGCGGTTCCGTCGTATTCGCCGAGTTCACTCAAGGTCGGACGCATGTGGCGCAATATTTCCGCGTGGTAGGTCTTGTCGTATCGCCCGGTAGGGCAGCGACAGAACAACTTGCGTTTCGTCATGAGTTGCTGGTGCACTTCAAGACCGGCTTTGAATCCTACCGCCGCGTAGTCTTCGGCGGTCATCTCTTCGAATGGTTTGAAAGAAAAATCAAGCATGTAGGATAGTGTGATGCGTTCGTGAACCGGACGGCCGGAGAATTATTCCGGTGCCAGGAAGGTATTTCAACAAAATTACAACCCGTCCACTCGGTAAACAAATGGCCGAAATTCGTGTCGTGTCTTCGAATTTCGCGGAAAGTTTTTCACCCTGTGCAGATATTTCAACTTGCGGGATGAAAAAAGCTGTATATTTCTTGAAATGACCGGACAAAATTCGTAAAATCCAAGCGCTTTGGAACCGGTTTCCCGGTACTGACAGAGGGACCCGGGCAGTAGGCGGTTCGAGGCGGCAGCAATGGAGGGCCGGAGGAAAAACTGTTGTTGATTTTGATTGGATGTGAAGAACATTAATGCCCTCTTTTGAAAACAGGGTGGAAACGCTCCGTAAAGAGCTCGATCGGCTGGCCCGGGAAAATCAGGCGCTTCGTCAATTCGTTGATCTGTACAAGTCGTTCACCACGGAACCAGATGCGCTGGAATCTCCTCCAAAACAGGTGGGGTTTTTCCAGGCCGAGGCGCTGGATGATGGCAGCGTCAAGTTCGCGGCTCCCGATGAACGTGCGCGCAAGTTCTTCGCCAGTGATATCCATGTTACACCGGATTCCGATCTCACGCCGGTCTTTTCACCCGACCTCGAGCAACATTGCCGGGAAGTTGTCAGATCACGGAAGAAAAAATCGGTAGAGATTCCATACCGCAAGGGCGATAAGTCCTATACACTTCGGTTCGACCTCATCCCCTATTTCGATTTCTACCAGCAGGTAAAACGCATTGCTTGCTACATTCTGGACGTGACCGAGACGTACAAGAGCGTCGGCGCCGTTGATGCCGTGGATCGGGCATTCGAGAAATTCTCTTCGCTTTCCGATTCCATCGTCTGGTTGTACGATCCCGGTACGGGTTCCATGCGCTGGTCGAAGGCAATCGAGGAGCTTACGGGCGAACCGGCCGAACGGATTTCGGGCGATTCGCGAAGGTGGCTCGCGCTCGTGCATCCCGAAGACGTCACTCGCGTCAAGGCTGCATTCCAGCGGTTGCTTTCCGACGGTCTGCCGTACACGATCAATTACAGGTTGCGAAAGAAAGACGGCTCCTACGTATCGAGCAGGGAGCAGGCGCACGTCGTCCGCGACGTGGACGGTACAATCCTGCGGGCAATCGGAACGGTAACGGTCGATGTGGGCAAGGTCGATGAAACCAACGCCAAATCGGCAGAACACGAACGGTATTTTTCCCTGCTCGAATCCACGAACGATATCGTGATCGAATGCGACAGCGAAGGCAGGGTCCTTTCCATGAACAGCCGGGGGGCCGAGGCGCTGGGGTACGAAAAGGATGAAGGGAGCACACACTGGCTTGACGATTATTTTTATTTCCGTGATGGCGCCTCCTACTCGGCGTGGCTGAAAGATGTCTTGGCCGCCCCGAGGCGGAACATGGAGATGCGGACCATTCGAGCGGGGAGAGTGAGGCTGTATCTCAACTGTCATACGACACCAGTTGCGGGAGAGGATGCGCCGGTGGGGTTTATCCTGGTTGCCACCGATGTAACCGTGCAGCGCCAGGCTCTCCAGGAATTCAGGTCCATTTTCGAATCGTCCCGCGACGGTATCATCCTGCATCGCCGGGGAGTGATACAACGAGTCAACAAGGCAGCCTCGCGGCAGTTCGGCGTCGGCGACCCGGCCCAGTTCACGGGTAAAAATATCCTTGATCTCGTGCATCCGGATGACCGGGACCGGATCCGCAGCTACCTGGAGCAGAGCCTTCAGGGGAAGGAATGGCCGAGCTTTTTCGAAATGCGGGGACTTCGTACCAATGGCTCTTCCATCGACCTCGAGGTCTCGGCGAGTTACCTCAGTTTCGAAGATGAGCCTACGTTCATGCTCATAACACGGGATATTACGCAACGGAAGCTGGCGGAAGGCCTGCTCAAGCAGTCGGAATCCTTCTTCCGTACGCTGATCGAACATTCGCCGGATTTCGTGGTTCTGACCGACCGCGAAGGGGTCACCATGTACGTGAACCCGGCTTTTACCAACCTTCTGGGACACGATCCCTCGTTCCTGGCCAATAAGAACCCTCTCTCCATCGTTCACCCGAAAGATCGGTTCAAGTGCCTTCGGGCGGCGGTCAAGGTGGAAACGACCCTGGGACCGGCACGGGTTGATGTCCGTTTGCCCCACGTTCAGGGTGACTGGGTGGAATTCGAGGCCATGATCGTACCGCTGGTTGGTCCGGGTGGTCATATCGACCAGTATTTCATTTCCGCCCGGGATGTCAGCGAACGGAAAAAAGCCGAAGCCCGGGCCACGCAGGGCGAGTCCCGGTACAGGGTCTTGTTCGATGCCGCCAGCGACGGGTTGTTCGTGTTCAACGCCAGCGGTTT
>JAJRXL010000414.1 GCA_024276335.1 Bacteroidota bacterium | reverse complement strand
TCTTCCAGCAATCCCCGGAAAGTCTGGATCAGCTTGCGGACCATCGATATCAGCCGCTATCCGAAAGTAAGTCTCATCATTGACGCCAGGGACAGCACCAACAAATTCTACCGGGGATTACACAAGGATGATTTCGTCATCAAGCAGGACGGAATCCCTATGAAGATCGAATCCCTGGAGACGATTTCCGCCGATAATACCCTGCCCGTGGACATCGTGTTTGTTATCGACCAGACCGGCTCCATGCGTCAGGAAGTAAACGAAGTGAAAGTTAACGTGGATGAATTCACGGCTCGTTTGTCCGCCAAGGGGATCGATTACCAGCTGGGTCTGGTCACTTTCAGTGATTGGGTGGAACGCGTGCGGGATTTCACTTCCGACGTGTCCGAGTTCAAGCGATGGATCGACGGGCTCCGCATCAGGGGCGGAGGGGACGACAACGAGAATGCCTTGGAAGGGATCCGTGCCGCGGCGGGCCTAAAGTTTCGGCACAATTCGCAAAAGATCATCGTGCTCATCACTGACGCCATGTTTCACCAGCGCGGAGATCATGGCGACGGCAAAACCGAATTCACGACGAGGACGATGAAAGCGTTCCTGCGAAAACATTTCATCCGGCTGGTAGCAATCACGCCTCCCAAGTATGAAGCCTACCGGGAACTCGTCGATGCGAGTGCGGGCTGGCGGTTCAACATCATCGAGGATTTCAGCTCGGTGCTCAACGATTTCAGCCAGAGTATCGCCAACTTGTATTCCGCCACGTACACCATGAAAGAGAATATTCCGCCCGAATCCATCAGGCTGGAAATCCGGAACCTGGACGACGAAGTGATACTCGATGAAGATGTTCCGCTCCTGGAAGTGGACAAGAAATTCGTGTTCAGCAACATCCTGTTCGATTTCAACAAGGCGACGCTGAAGTCGGACTATATTCCCGAGCTCACGCATGTTCTTGCCATGCTGAACGCGTATAGAACCATGGAGATCGAGGTTGTGGGTCACACGGACGAAATCGGATCGGACGCGTACAATCTTGCTCTCTCGGAGGCCCGGGCGCTGGCCGTGAAGAAGTACCTCGTGAAACAGGGGATCGACGCGAGCCGTATCCGCACCCGCGGCATAGGCAAGCGGTATCCCATCGCCAGCAACGACACCGAGATGGGGCGCCGTCTCAACCGTCGTACCGAGATCATCATTGTCAAGAAATGACGACGGGTTGTCTCACGCTCCCATCACCTTTATCACCACTCTCTTTCGTCTTTGCCCGTCGAACTCGGCATAGTAAATCTGCTGCCAGGGGCCGAAATCGAGTTCTCCCCCGGTGATGGGGACAATAACCTGGTGATGAACGAGCAAGCTTTTCAAGTGCGCGTCGCCGTTTTTCTCTCCCGTGCGATGATGGCGGTAGTCGTCGCGGTAGGGCGCGAGGGATTCCAGCCACTGATCGATGTCCGCGAGCAAGCCGTCTTCGGCGTCGTTGACCCACACGCCTGCCGTGATGTGCATGGCCGAGACAAGGACCATTCCTTCTTGTACGCCGCTTTTCCGCACGATGTCCGCTACGGTTTCCGTAATATTGATATATTCCCGGTGAGACGAAGTATTGAACCACAGGTATTCCGTGAAACTTTTCATGTTCGACCTCCAAATGAAAGAGACTCCATGTTCAAGATGTCCTGGAGGATTTCATCCAGGGATGTTTCGTCAAAATACAAACGCGGATAACATCTATCCTTATCGGTCAACGGGCTCATGACTGCGAAGGAGAAGAACGGGGCGCCTTCGGAAAAGGAAACGCGGGAAGCAACGCTGCGGAAAATTATTTTCCAGAGTCCGACCACCGCCTTCATGGTTGGCGTGTTTGAAGACGTGGAAGAGAACGAAACGTTCACCGCCTGCGGCGAGATGCTTTCCCCCAACACCGGCGACGTGTTCATGCTCGAAGGGGAATGGAAAGTGCATTCCAAGTACGGCGCGCAATTCGTTTTCGACTCGTACCAGACCTCGTACCCCGCTACCAAGGACGGCATCATCGCCTATCTTGCTTCCGGTATGGTCAAGGGGATTGGCAAAACGTTGGCGAAGCGTATCGTCGGCGTTTTCGGCGACGAGACCATTGAAATCCTGAACAATGATATTCACAGGCTGAAGGAAATACCCGGTATCGGGCCGAAGAATTTCATCCGCATCAAGAATTCATGGGACGAACAGCGCGGCGTTCAGAACGTGATGCTCTTTCTTAAGAGTCACGGTGTCAGCACTGCATACGCGGTGAAGATATACAAGGCGTACGGGACATCGGCGGTGCTGAGACTCCAGGACAACCCCTACCAGTTGATCGATGACATCGAAGGCATAGGGTTCACGGTGGCGGACAGGATAGCGCAAAGCCTGGGCATTGCGAGCGACGCTCCGGAGCGCATCATGGCGGGGTTCGAGTACCTCCTCCGGGAAGCTGCGTGGAGCCGCGGCCACGTGTACTTGCCCCGGCAGAAGCTGCTTGCCGATGTTTCCGCATTGTTGGAAGTGCCTGTCGAATCGGTTGAAGCCGTGTTCGACACGGCTGTTGCGGCGGCAAAGTTGCGGGTCGAGGACGACCGGGTTTACCTCCCCGTGCTCTGGTTCTCCGAGGCGCGCATCGCGTTCGACGTGAAACGTCTCCAGGATACCCGCCGGGACGAGGTAAACCAGGTGGAACTCTTCGAACAAATCAAACGGGTCCAGGAGAAAAATACGATCGAGTTTGCCCCTTACCAGGTTGATGCGATTCAAAGAGTGTTTTCGCAACCGGTCGTTATCATCACCGGCGGACCGGGTACGGGAAAAAGCACCGCCCTGGTCGGCATCCTGGCCATCGCCGACCACCTGGGGTTGAAAACCGCGCTCTGCGCTCCTACCGGCAGGGCAGCCAAGCGCATGGCGGAATTGACACGGTGCGAAGCGAAAACGATTCACCGCTTGTTGGAGTTCGACCCTTTCACCGGCGGATTCAAGCGGGACGAGAGCCAGCCCCTGGAGGTGGACCTACTTGTTGTCGATGAGGTCTCTATGGTGGACACGTTGCTCATGGCTTCGCTGCTGCGGGCGGTGGCCGACGCGGCCCGTGTCGTGCTTATCGGCGACGTGGACCAGTTGCCATCGGTCGGGCCGGGCAACGTGCTTCGCGACATGATTGCTTCCGGGGCGTTGCCGGTGGTCCGCCTTACAACGATTTTTCGACAGGCTCAACAAAGCGCCATCGTCATGAACTCCCACAACGTGTTGCATGGAGAGCCGTTGAAGTTCAGGAAAGACACGTTCTTTGTCGATGCACATTCACCGGAGGAACTGACCGCCCTCGTCCGGGAAATCGTGGTGGAACGGTTGCCCCGGGAGATGGGATTCGACCCGGTGAACGACATCCAGGTGTTGACTCCCATGCGCCACACCGCTGCCGGGGTCTTGAACCTGAACCGCGTTTTGCAGGAAGCGCTGAACCCCGAGGGGCGTGTTTTCTTTCGGGGCGCCGAGCGCGTGTTCCGGGTCGGCGACAAAGTGATGCAAATCCGGAACAACTACGAGAAGGATATTTACAACGGGGACATCGGCGTGGTCGTGTCCGCAGACGAAGAGGAAGCCGAGTGTGTAATCCGCTACGACGGGCGCGATGTCCTGTACAGCTTCAGCGATCTCGACGAGGTCGTCCTCTCCTATGCCATAACCATTCACAAGAGCCAGGGAAGCGAGTACCCGTGCGTCGTCATTCCCATGACTCTGCAACACCGTATCATGCTCCAGCGCAACCTCGTGTACACCGCCATGACCCGCGCGCGGAGGCTCCTGGTTTTTGTCGGAAACCGTGCTGCCCTGACCACTGCCATTCGCAATACACGCATCGCCCGACGGTACACCTCGCTGTCCCAACAATTACAAACCAGTGGCAGTTGGGAGCGGACCGGAATTGCGGAATTGGCCAGGCGTCTTGATGAATCCGGAATCCCCTGATCTTTTCCCCCGACCGGGAGTATGATTCTTCCCTGTCCAATGTGGAATTATTTTCGCACCTTGTCTGGATGAAACACCTTCTCGCCATATCGGTACTGTGCATCACCGTGACTGCCGTGGCGCAGCCGCAAAGACCGGCGATTGACGGTCTGTTTGACGAGTGGGCCTCGCTGGCGCCGACGTATGTCGATGAAAAAGGCGACGGCGGAAATACGGGGATCGACTTCGTCAATCTCACCATCCGCAACGATGAGCGGTTCCTCTACCTGTCTTTTGATGTCGGCAGGGAAATCGTCCTCCAGCAGGACAATGAAATTACCTTGTATATCGATACCGACGGCTCCGCTTCCACGGGGTT
>JAJRXL010000413.1 GCA_024276335.1 Bacteroidota bacterium | reverse complement strand
CGATTATTGGAGCAATTACGTAGATTGTTTAAAGCAGATACTTTCCCGGGTTGATCGAAATAAAACACTTGAATTATTGCATTTAGCTAACTCGGCTGAAGAGATCATCGAGATTATCAGTGCTTTCTTTTATGGTAATCCTGAATAGTCCTGTATATATATTCAAGCGTCTTATCCGCGGCGTCTTCCCAGTTGAAACTTTTTGCCCATTCTAATGCCTTTTCACGCAGTCGTTGACGTAAAACAGGATTATCCAGGATCGTGCGTATTTTCTCAACAAGATCCTGGATATTACCGTATTCGTAGAGCAGGCCTGTTTCTCCGTGCTTTACGGAATCTCTCAGGCCCTGGACGTTCGCGGCAACAACCGGCGTGCCGCATGCGTTTGCTTCCACTACAGTAAGTCCCCAGCCTTCTTTAGACGAGGTATTCACGACAAGGTTCATCTTTTGTAAAGTCGGCGCCTTTTCCTTCTCATTGATAAAACCAAGAAAATTCACACGTTCCGTGAGCCGTTTTTCTTTTACGAGTGCCTCCAGCCTGGGGCGATCGTCTCCGTCGCCGATGATTTGTAAACGTAAATCAGGATTAACTTTAAGTAAATCAACAAAAGCCAGAATGAGATGATCAACGGATTTATATTTTTTTAGCCTGCCAAAATAGCCTATCAAGTTTCGATTATATTCTCCTGTGGGGTCTGGATAATAGATGGAATGATTGACACAATAATTTATGATTGCAATTTTACTTTCGGGAAATCCCCATAAACAATATTCATTATAGGTACTTGGGCTGCCAATGATAAAGTGAACGTTTTTATATATTGGTTTAATCAACCTCTCGGAAAGATAGACGTATAAAGCAAGCGGCCAGGGCGCTTCAAGAAAAATGCTCTTTCCGAATAGATGATGAGTAATTCCCTGAATAGGCTTGTGTACAAATAAGGGTGTGTAGAAGGGAATCTTGTTTACATCATCGATGATAACATCGTAATATTCCTTGCGAAAGCGTCTGAGGTACTCAAGAAACACATGAAAATTAAAGAGAAACCTTCCGCCTCTACGGACAATTCTGATACCGTTACGGACTTCTTCTTCGGCAGAGCCAGGGTACCGATGGCAAAACAGCGTTACATGATGGCCACGCGCGGCAATTCGTTCGAACACCTCATGTAAATGGACTTCAGCGCCTCCAGCAAGGGGATTCGTTATATCCTGCCAGTTGAAAATGAGAATATTGAGATTCTTGTCCTTCATTTCCCGGATGGCTTCCTTGCGATAATTCCGATGGAAAGAGCGGTATTTTTTTGCAACCACGTATCGGTCAGGAATTCGCGGATTCGGGTGCGCAAAGTGTGCAGCAAGGGAACGGAAGGGGGGTATAGCGGAAGCGAAAGTCCGAACTTGCCGAGCGCTTCGCGTAGCATTCGATAAAACAGACTGGGATACATCCATTCCCCGTAACTGATAATTGGATCGAGACGTAAGTTCACGAGTATCCGCTCCAGCTCCCTGAGCGAGAACTCGCGTTCCCAACCCGCAAACCATGCATTCATCATTATAAGCAGGTGTTTAATAATAGTGTAGACATGGTATCGCTGTGGCACATCGACCACGAGATAACCGCCCGGCTTGAGAACGCGGATATTTTCCTCCAACAGGCGCATGGCAACATCCTTCTTGAAATGCTCCAACAGTCCCTGGTGAAACACGACGTCAAAGGTGTAGTCCGGAAAAGGCGTGGAGAACGCGTCGGCTCCGACTGCCAGAACGGGATTATCAATTCGCCGCAAGCCGGCCTGGATATGGCGTAGAGATTGCATGGAATAATCGAGCAAGACGAGTTGCGCGGCATCCTGCGCCATGTAAAAGGAATCCCGGCCGGTCCCGGCGCCGACTTCGAGAATGAGTTTCCCGTCAAGATCACAGACTTGTCCGAGGTATCGTCGAATGCGATCTGTATTGGGATAGATATCATTCGTCGCCTGTTTCTTTCCCCAGTAATCTTCCCAGTTCCTTTTAGAAGATGTTTTCATTCGTCAGTATATTCAAGGGAGCCCATAGTGCGCATAAGATATATTATGTAAAGTTAGTGATGGAGCAACTCCTCCCTGTCTATCGCTAACCGGGTAGTAACTGAAGACCATTACCACCAATCTTTTTTTCGTACGGGAATAATTTCCAGCGGCAAGGAAATCTGGTAGTTTTCAGCCGGGGCTTTTTGCCAGTACTCACCGGTCACGGCACCAAATCCACGGACTTCGATGTATGCGACACCCGTTTTGATTATGCCTTCGTTTGCTTCGTATGGATGAACGGCGATTTTCCCGTTCGGCGGGATCGTATATCGGTCTTTCGACAACTGCTTGCCCCGATCGAGGTAGAACGTGATCGCAACAGTTACCGCTGAATCCCCCCTGGCATTTGAAACGTACAGCGATGCATCGACCTTTGGATCGGATACGAAGTGCTGGCACAGTAACGCGCGGCCGCCTTTTCCTTCGGACGCAGGCAAGGCGGTATTCAACGGCGCGAGGTCTGGATCGCGATAGAACTGCCAGTATTGTGCAGCGATTTTTCCACCGTCCGAAATAATGCGTAAACTCCCGGAAAACCTCTTTTTTCCAAGCCGCTCTGCAGGATTATAGTTAACTTTTCCAAAGGTCGCCAAGAAAAAAAAATCCTGGTCCTCCAAAGTCCCATTATCGGAATACAACAATACATTGACGACGGGACCCGCACCTTCCACGTCCGTGATAACGAGGTGAGATTCGTAGCGTTCCGGGTCGGAATTGAAGTGGTTGACGACAAGCTGATCGGAGACGCGTAAATTCTCGAACCGCTGCTGTGGTTGGGCCATTGTCCGTCCACAGGCGGAAAGAAGTACGCAGATACAGATCAGCCGCCACCCGTTGTTCACCGCGAGATGCT
>JAJRXL010000412.1 GCA_024276335.1 Bacteroidota bacterium | reverse complement strand
TGGGCCTGGAAGTCCTGCCCAGCCTTGCCAATTTCGTCATGCTGCCCCTGGCCGACGAGCGGGAAGTCGGTCGCCTGTACGACGCCGTCCTGCGCAAGGGCATCGTGACGCGCCCCCTGGCGGGCTTTGGGTTTCCGCGTGCTCTCCGCGTTTCCACCGGCACCGACGAGCAGAACACGGCCTGCCTTGAGGCGTTCCAGCAGGCACTGTCGGAAACCACGGTGGCGCCATGACGGTTCTCGAAACCTGGGATCTCCCCGGCGGCAAAGCCATCGAGATCGTCCGGGGCGACCTGACGGCCGAAACGACCGACGCCATCGTCAACGCCGCCAACGAGCATCTCCGGCACGGCGGAGGCGTCGCGGGAGCGATCGTCAGGAAGGGCGGCCGGGAAATCCAGGAGGAGAGCGACGCCATCGGTCACGTACCTATCGGCGGTGCGGCGGTCACGGGGGCGGGAAAATTGCCGGCCCGCTACGTCATCCACGCCGTGGGCCCTGTTTGGCGGGGAGGAGAGCACGACGAGGAAGCGCTGCTCGAATCCGCCGTGCGTTCCGCCCTGGAAAAGGCCGCGGAGATGGGAATTACCGGCGTGGCTCTGCCCGCCGTCAGCTCGGGTATCTTCGGCTTCCCCAAGCCGCGCTGCGCGGAAATCATCCTGCGCACGGTACATGCCTTCCTTACCGGCCGGCAATCATCCCTGCGTATCGTACGTTGTACAAACATCGACGAAGAGACCGCCGGGATATTCCGCGACGCGTGCCGGCGGTTGAAAGACGAGTTGCACGCTTAGCAATACAGGAGGCAACTGTGACATACAATACATCAAAATCTACCACTCCCGAGACGACGCAGGCGGACCTGCTTCCCCTGCGCGAGGTGCGCCACGTGGAAATCTCCTGCGGC
Organism: Bacteroidota bacterium; assembly: GCA_024276335.1. GTDB lineage: Bacteria > Bacteroidota > Ignavibacteria > SZUA-365 > JAADGX01 > JAADGX01. The sequence goes on along the minus strand of JAJRXL010000412.1, from coordinate 8,057 downwards.
AACGCCTGCCAGGCCGCGTACTTCTACCGCCGCGGGCGGGGCTTTTCGCTCATGGCCTATTCCGCCACGAGACCGGAAGCCGGGAAACGGTATCATACGTGCTCCGGCGGGATAAAATCCGGCCGACACTCTTTTACAAAATCATACGGTGGGAAGGGGCGGAGAGCTTCGGGAAGGGGAACTTCAAGTCGCTGTTTGTCTCCATGGAACGCGAACAAGCCCGTCGGGACGGCCTGTAATCAAAGGGAAATGAACACGCCATGATCGAATCCCATGTGCGGAAACTCGGACGCGAGCGCCGGGTGGAGTACTCCCGGAGAATGCTCAAGACGCTCATGCGCCGGAAAATTCCGGCGGACAAGGTATTGGAAATCGTCATGCAAGCGGAGATCAAGAAGGAGAACCCCTACGCCAGTCCTGACTTCACCTGCCTGATCGGGGTCGCGTCCAGGAACAGGCCCTGGGACCTGGTGGCGGTGCAAACCCCTGACGGACGCGCTGTTCGGCTGTTTGGTCTTTTACAACGCGAGGGACGAGGATGACTTACCACGATTACGCCAACTGCTCCGTCTGCGGGGGCATGGTCGAAGAAATTCGCACACAGACGGAGCTTCGGTACGGAGACAAGCTCGTGGTGTTCGATAACGTCCCTGTCGGGGTCTGCTCTGGTTGCGGCGAGGAATACTTCCGGGCGGACGTGCACGAGAAAATGATCGACCTGCTGGGCCGGGAACCGAAGCGCACCGTCGAGATTCCCCTCTATGACTTCGATGACGCCGAGAGAAAACGCGCATCGCGTGCCGGCAGGAAGAAATCCCCGGGAAGCGCGCCTCTTCAAAGGGACGACACGCCGGAGGAAGAAGTGCAACTGGCCACGGACGAAGAGCTCGATGAACTGATGGAAATGAACTGGGACGAAGAAGATCCGGATGACGAGTAGCGGACCAGGGCGAAAGACGTACCTCATCGACGCGTACAACGTTCTTCACAAGATCCCGGAACTTGCACGTATTCTGTCTCAACAGCCGGAATACGCCCGGCGGACGCTGGCCGAGCGGGTGCAGGATTGGGCCGCTGGAAGCAAGGCGGGTGTCGTCCTCGTCTTCGACGGGCGGGGGGAGGAGATGCCATCTGGGGGGCTCCGTGTCGTGTTCAGCGGAAGCGAGAGCGCGGACCGGTACATCCGGCGGGCCTTGGAGCGCACCGTAAACCCGCGGTCGGCGGTGGTGGTTTCCTCCGACCTGGAAGTCGCCGCCCACGCGCGGGCCTGCGAAGCTGAAGTGATGAAAAGCGAAACCTTCCTCGAACGGCTCGACACCCGGGAAGAAGAGGCGGAAGAAGACATGAAGAACCGGAAGCTGACGCCTTCCGAGGTGAATTACTGGAGGAGGCTCTTCGAATCGGAAGGCCCGGCGGAATGAAAAACAAGGGGCGCATGGCAACGGCAGGGAGGGTATGAGCGGCGGGAGCAGACCCGACCGGGATGCCGCGGACACTGCGTCCTCCTACAAGGTAACCGCCGACGCTTCGATGCCGTTGTCGCGTGCGAACCTCGTCGCGCTGGGATTGCTGCCTATTCTCGCCGCGGCATGTATCGGACCCTATCTCGCCATATACGGCTTCCTCGCACTCCAGGCGGGTTTCCACGACATCCTCTACATTTTCCTTCCCGTGTTTATCGCCAGCATCGTGTTCCACGAGGCGCTGCACGGCGCGGGGTACGTGCTGTTCGGAGGCGCGAAGTGGCGGGACGTCTCGTTCGGTATGAACTGGAAAGCGCTTGCGCCGTACGCCCACTGCCGGGCGGCCGTGCCCGTTTCCGGTTACCGCGGCTCGGTCATGCTTCCGGGCCTTCTCTTGGGCGTGGCTCCCTGGATTGCCGGTCTGCTGACCGGTTCCGGCGCGCTGACGTTCTACGGTTTCATCATGATCGCCGCCGCGTCCGGGGACATGATCATCCTCTGGCTCCTGCGCGGTATCGACGGCAAGGAGATGGTGCTCGACCATCCGTGGGAGGCGGGATGCCGGGTTGTCCGGCTGGATGATTAACCGCCGATCGTTTCCGGGGTTTTCCGCAAGACCTTGATTCCCTTTTCGCCTTCGCTCCGCGCGATGATGACCGCGCCGGAGCTGTCGCTCCACACGTTTACCGAAGTCCGCATCATGTCCAGGATCCTGTCCACGGCGAGGATGAGGCCCACGCCTTCGAGCGGGAGTCCCACGGCTCTCAGGATGATGGTGATCATGACCAGGCCCGCCATGGGCACACCGGCGGCGCCGATGCTGGCCAGGAGAGCGGTGAGAACCACGATGACCTGCTGGGCGAACGACAGCTCGATCCCGTACGCCTGGGCGATGAACATGGCGGCAATGCACTCGTAGAGGGCCGTGCCGTCCATGTTGATGGTAGCGCCGAGGGGCAGGACGAAGCTGGATATCTTGTTCGAGACGCCAGCGTTGTTTTCCATGGCGTCCATCGTCAGGGGCAGGGTGGCCGACGACGACGCGGTGGAAAAGGCGGTCAGCAGGGCGGACGACATGGCGCGGGCGTGGGCGATGGGGTTGACGCCCGCCAGGACCGACAACAGGGTGGGCAGCGTGATTGTCGCGTGAATGACGAGGGCGGCTGTCACGGTTATCATGTACGTTCCGAGCGGGACGAACACGTCGAAGCCGGTCTGCGCCACGATCTTCGCCATGAGGGCAAAGACGCCGATGGGGGTGAAGAGAATGATGAAATGTGTCATTTTCATCATCACCTCGAACACGCCCTGGAAGAACTTCGTGAGCTGGTCGTTGTACGGCTGGGGAACGCGCGTGATGAAAAAGCCGAAGAGGAGGGAAAAGAAAATGGTGGGCAGCATGTCGCCCCGCATCATGGCCGCCAGGGGATTGGTGGGGATGATGCCCAGCAGCGTGTCGCCGACCTTCTCGGTGTTCGCCGCCAGTTCCGAGGGGATTTCCTGCAAGCCCAGTTGCGCCCCGACGCCCGGCTGGATGAGGTTGACCAGCACGAGGCCGGTCACGATGGCCAGCAGGCTGGTGGAGATGTAATACGTCAGCGTCTTCAGGCTGAGGCGGCCGAAGCGCTCGGCCGAACCAATGCTGGTGACGCCGGAAATGATGGACGACACGATCAACGGCACGATGATCATGCGGAGTCCCCGGAGGAAGACCGTGCCCAGGACGGCCACGTCCTCGATGACGAATTCCCTGAACCCGAAAGCGCGGGCGAGAAAGCCGAACGCGACGCCGAGTGCCAGTCCGATGAAGATTTGCCAGTGAAGTTTCAGTTTCATGTCGATTACGGGCGCAAGGTGATGCGGAATCCGAAAAAACAATAATACGCTTTATTCAGTTGTATGCAAGTGAGGATTGGTGGATTGGCGGATTGGCGATCAGACCTTGGACCTTGGATTTCTGACCACGGGCTCCCCGGTCAACAGGCAGGATTTGGGATGTGAGAATTGAGATTTCAGCGCCCTCTGAGGGCAGATGGTCTCTTCACCATCGATAATTAAAAAATCGAAAATCGTTTTTCCACTGTTTATTGCAGCGTGCGGATTAGTGTCGCAAGGGAGCCTGGAGTGAACGTTCTGTGAGCGTCACTTGCCGCTATGAAGCAAGGCCAGAAGGCCGCAGCGGAATAGCGATCAAGTGCACCCAATTGTTATGCAATCCCCATTTGTTTCAATATTTTACCTAAGTCTGAATGCGATCCAATCCGAAACCAGATTATTTCATTATCCCTCTGGATACCCAATGCCCGATAATCCCTTGATATGCGAAACGCATATAGGAAATATGGAATGAACTCGCTTGAAACGTAAGCCAGGGTGAAAAGGGTCCTTTTCGATCTGAAGGTAAGCTTCTCTCGCTTGTTTCTTGATGCCCTTCGGCAGTTGCTCGAACAGCTTTCGGAATCGTTCAGTGGTATGAGATATCATAGGCGATTAATATCCAATGGTTTTGTCCTACCTTCTGTATGTTCTATAAGCGCCTCACTCGCTTTCCTTCCGAATAAGACGTCTATGGCAGTAATTCATTATGAATCAAACAGTTTCACCGCAAAGTAGAATCGTGTAGGTGTTGTACATAAATCCGCGTGATAATCTCCCTGATAACTTCGAAGATCATTAACTGGCCAACCAACTCCTACCAGTCCACGGGTGAGGATATGTGTGTTAACCATCGGCGTTTTCAACATCGTTATGCTTGGAAAATTCTTGCACCGTTCGGATATCGTAGCTGTTTTTCACAAGGTGCGTGGAGAATGAATAGCGAAAAAGCCCGTTGGGAGGATCCCGCTCGGCACACAGCGTCAAAGACTGCTTCCTGGAGATGTCATTCGTGTATCTAGCGATGGCACTCACTCTCGCCGGATGCAGACTTTCTGAAACATCTCCAATCGCGTCATTTTGCAATTCAAATCATCGTTTTTTCTCTTGAAGTACCTGATCCAGTCATGCATACAACCAATTGCCTATTTGCTCTATGAACTGACAAAGCATGATGAATCTAAACAAAACCAGGGCGTATGTCAAGGAACGTGTATCCAAATGAGAAGGCGCAAAGAACGCGGAGAAAAGGGGAACAAGGGGTTTGGAGATTTGAAATTTGAAAATTGAGATTTGGATGCTCTTTGATGGCAAGTGGTCGCTTTTCCGTAGAAAATCCATTATCGGTCTCACGTGGTCCAAAAAACAAGGTCTAATTCGCCAATCCGAAAACAATTTAGCATTGCTCTTCATCCCACCTTGTGCAAGTACCTCTCCAGGAAATTCCTGATGATCGGGCTTGCGCTGTGCCGGAGTTCCTCCGGGGTCCCGTGGAACTCGATCTTGCCATCGTGCAGCATGGCCACCGAGTGGGCGACGGATATGACGCTGAACAGGTCGTGGGTCACTACGATGGACGTCACGTTCAGCTTGCGGGTCAGCCCGGCGATGAGGCGGTCGATCTGTTCCGACATGACCGGGTCGAGTCCGGTGGTGGGCTCGTCGTACAGGATGTAGTCGGGGTTGCCTGCAAGGGCGCGGGCCAGGCCAACGCGTTTCTTCATCCCCCCGGAAAGTTCCGATGGTTTCAGGCTCTCGATGTTCGGCAAACCCACGAGCTCGAGTTTCTCCTTCACGATGCGATTCAGTTCTTCGGTCGTGTAGTTGTCGTTTTCGCGGAGACCCAGCGTGATGTTCTCCCAAACGTTCATGGAATCGAAGAGGGCCGACCCCTGGAACAGGAAGCCGAAGCGCTTCCGCAACGCATACAACTCCTCGCGCGCGAGCTCGCCGACCACCTTGCCGTCCACGACGACTCGACCTTCGTCCGGCATGAGCAGGCCCACGATGTGCTTCAGGAGCACGCTCTTTCCGCAGCCGCTTTCACCAATGACGGCAATGGATTCCCCGGTCGGAATATCGAGGTTCACGCCGCGCAGGACGTGATTGTCTCCGAAACGTTTGTGCAGGTTTTCGATCTTGATCATACGGCGGATTTCCTCGTGTTATAATCTCCGGGTAAGATATGACAATCCCGGGTTCCATGCGACCGGCGAGTATTCCACCTGCGTCGACGAGTTACGGAGTTTTCTGTATCTTAATCCCGGACGCGGCGCTTTTTCTCAGACCGCGCTTCGTGATAACGTTTAGACGCGATGAAAAAAATCACCCTGAAAAAATCCACGCTGGAGTTGGTGCGCACCGGGCCGGGATCGTTCCGAATCGATTACGAGCGCGAGCTGAATCCGGCTCAGCTCGAAGCCGTGGAAATCGTGGACGGCCCCGTGCTCGTGATCGCGGGTGCGGGGACGGGCAAGACGCGGACGCTGACGTACCGGGTAGCGCGGCTGATCGAAACCGGCCTCCGTCCCGAGAGCATCCTGTTGCTGACCTTCACCCGCAAGGCCGCCAGGGAAATGCTGCGGCGCGCCGCCATGCTCCTGGATGACCGCACGGAGCGGGTGGCGGGCGGGACGTTTCATTCCTTCGCCGTCTCGATCCTACGCCGTCACGCCGACCGTCTCAAGTACGAACGGTCGTTCACCATTCTGGACCAGGGTGATGCGGAAGATGTGATCAACCTCCTGCGAACCCGGGGTGGATTTGCAGGTCGCAAGAGGCGGTTCCCCCGCAAGGGGACGCTCCGGGCCATCTTCAGCTCCATGATGACGACTTTGACGCCGCTGGACGTGGTACTGGCGCGGGATTATCCGCATTTCGCCGAGCTGCACGACGACATCGCGGCCCTGGGCCGGGCCTACCTCGGTTACAAGATGAAGTACAACCTGATGGACTACGACGACCTGCTGGTTAACCTCGTGCGGCTGCTGGAGAGCGAACCCGAGCTGCGGGAAAAGCTCTCGAGTGACTACCGATACATCATGGTGGACGAGTACCAGGATACCAACGCTATCCAGGCCCGCATCGTGCAACTGCTGGGCTCCCACGGCAACGTGATGGCGGTCGGGGACGATTCCCAGAGCATCTATTCCTTTCGCGGGGCGAACTTCCGCAACATCATGGATTTTCCCAAGGCGTTTCCCGGAACCCGCGTCGTCACGTTGGAGGAGAATTACCGCAGCACACAGCCGATCCTGGACCTGACGAACGAGATCATCGCCCGCGCCTCGGAGAAATACCAGAAGCAACTATTCACGAGCAAGCAGGAAGGTCCCGCGCCCGCCATTATCGCCACCGAGAACGAGAACATGCAATCGCTGTTCGTCGTGCAGCGTGTGTTGGAGCTTCGGGAAGAAGGGGTTCCCCTCAGCGAGATCGCGGTGTTGTTCCGCGCGGGGTACCTCTCATTCGACCTCGAGATCGAGCTGGGCAAGGCGAATGTTCCCTTCGTGAAGTTCGGCGGGATCAAGTTCATGGAGACCGCCCACGTCAAGGACATCGTGGCGCATTTGCGGGTGCTGGAAAATCCCCGCGACGTGGTTTCCTGGCACCGCATCCTGCTCCTGCTCGAAGGCGTGGGGCCGCGCACCGCCCAGCGTGTCACGGATGAAATCACGGAAGGCCGCCTGTCCCTCGGGCCCCGTGCCGCGGAGCGGCTTGGCCAATTCGTGCGCAACAAGAAAATCCTTGATTTGTTCGAAATGCTTGACTCCATCCGCTCTGAGGGGATCGCTCCTCCCGACAAGGCGGCGGTGATCCTGGAACATTACCGGCCCATTCTCAAGGACAAGTACGATGATTTCCACAAGCGCCTGAAGGACCTGGACATGTTCCTCGAAATCGCCGAGCGGTACCGGTCCCTCCAGTCGCTTCTAACCGACCTCGCCCTGGAGCCGCCCAGCGAGAGCGTCGCGGACCTCGAGGAAGAAGGGAAGGAGCGGGAATTCCTGACGCTCTCCACCGTGCACAGCGCGAAGGGATTGGAATGGCACAGCGTCTTCGTCATCCACGTGCTGGACGGGCGGTTTCCCATGGCCGCCTCCGTGCGCAGCGACGCGGAAATGGAGGAGGAGCGCCGCCTGCTGTACGTCGCCTGCACGCGGGCCAAGCAGAACCTGTACCTGCTCTACCCGACCTACATGTACGACCGTTCCACCGGCACGGTGCTCAGCAAGCCCAGCCGGTTCCTGGACGGCATTTCAGGCAATTTCCTGGAGAGTTTCACGCTGGAGGTGGAGGAATAAGAGCGTGGCATGAAGAAACGCGCAGGTTCCTTGTTGACGAATTGCTTATGCGAGGATGTACATTTTCCCTCGCTTCGTTTATAACCTGTCGAGTATCTGCACTTCCTGCACGACGGCCAGCTTCAGCACCTTGCTCGTGCCAAGCTCCGGCATGTCCACGTGGATGATGTACATCCCGGCGCCGACCGGGTATCCGCCGGCGTTCTTCAGGTCCCAACGTATCGTCTGCGACGTATCGTCTTTCTCGATTGTCCTGACCAGGGAACCGGTGAGCGTGAAGACCCGGATGACGGCGCGTTCCGGCAGGTGGGTGAAGGTCACGAAGCGTTCGTACTTCGAGGTCTCCCAGTCGTTCTTCGCCATGTACGGGTTGGGAAACACGTTGATCCGCTCGACGTCCTTGCGGGCGATTGCA
>JAJRXL010000041.1 GCA_024276335.1 Bacteroidota bacterium | reverse complement strand
GCCGGTGTCGGGTTGTCGAACCGGACGGTCTTGATGGAAGTCTGGTTCCCGATAACGAGACCGAACAAGGCGCGACCGGGGTCTGGCGCGGGGGTGTCCGGGTAGAATCGGCTGAGGAGGTGGACTTTCGCCACGACGTTGCAGGGCTCGCCGTACAACGTGAGGATGACGTCGCGTGAGCCCAGGACGGTCGGTTTGAATCGAATCGGGAGGGAACGCGTTTCTCCCGGGGCCAACACCAGCGGGAACGTCAGCGTGGGGAAGGAATACTCCGACGAAGCGGTGTCGTAGGTCAGGGTGAGCGGAACCGAGCCGTCGTTCCTGATTATGATCGTGTCTTCGCGGGCGGGCGTACAACTCCAGAAATCACCGAAATCGTAGACATCCGTAAGCAGCCAGATACGTGAAGCGTCCCATTGACCGGTCAGGGGTATGTCGAAAAAGCGCCCGGTGGAATCTGTCTCCAGGCGGAGAAACGCCCGCCGGAATCCCGCGGCCATGGGTTGAAAGCGGATGTTGATATCGATCGATTCGCCGGGCCTGAGTACGACCGGCGGAACGGGAGGCGATATGACCTTGAAATCCGCCCACTGAAAGCCGCCGATGCTTATGGCGGTAATGGTGACGTCAAGTCCGCCCGTGTTTGTCACGGTCAGAACCGTGTCGATGAAGCGTGTCGTGTCGCACAGGGGAATGTGGAAGTAGAGGGAGTCGCCCGACAGGTCTGCAGGGATGACGCTGGTTCCCGCCAGTTCGATGCGCGCCGTTTCGGAACACGGCGAACCGACGTGAACCAGCAGCGAACGGACCAGGTTTGCGGGGGTTGCCGGGTTGAAGCGCACGCGGAACTCCAGCGAATCGCCGGGTGGAATGATGACCGGGAAGCCCGTGGGTTCCACGAGAACCAGGGAAGGATCGAAAGCCGAAAATTCCGCCGAATCGATTTCCATCGGGGTTCCGCTCGTGTTGAACAATCGCGCGGTCATCTCACGCGTCTTGCCTACTGTCACCTGTCCGAAATCGAGGCGGGAGCTGGAGAATACCGGCTTGCCCGCGTTGTAGGAAGCGCGCAGTGGTACGACGAGATCGACGCCGCAGGGATCGGCGCCGACCGACAGCGTCCCGGAGAAAGCGCCGTCTGTGACGGGTGAAAACCGGATCCAGACCGTGTCCGTTTCGCCGGGAGTTATTTTGCGGGGCGCGGTAAACGAAATTGTGAACTGGGGATCCCCCGAGAGAGCGACGCGGTTTATTACCACCTCGGTCGTGCCGGTGTTTTCCAGCACGAGTGGCACCTCGGCGGGGAGCGTGCAGGGGAAGCGCTCGCCGAACACGATTTCAGATGCCGCCGGAACGAGGCGTATCGATTCCCGTTGTGCCGTCAAGGGCACGTCCACGATCGAGGGGCCACCGCCAACCGTGCGCAAGCGCAAAACCGCGTTGGAGACACCCGAGCTGCCGGCTTGGTATCGCAGGGTCACGACCGCGGAATCCCCGGGCAAGATAACGAGTTGAGGCGGAATGGATACAGGTGTCTCGAGCGTGAAGTCAGCGCTGTCGGGTCCGACCACAGCGGCCTCGGCAATGCGGAGATTTCCGTTGCCGGTATTGCGCAGAGTGACTGTTACCGACCTACTGGTCGAATCGGGGCAGAACAGGTGGGGGGAATCGGCGGTCGAGATGGACAGCGAACCCGCACGGACGTCGATCGTCCACAAGTCGTCGCTCCGGTCTTCGAGCGGCGTGCGTACGCCCCAGAGGCGGACGGTATTGTCCGTTCCCGCTGATGCCAGCCGGACCCGGCTGCGACTGAACGCCGCCGCGGACAGGGGGCCAGTGTGCCCGGCGAGGTTCCAGAGGGTGGTTCCTTCTTTCCATCGCCAGACCCTGACCCTGCCGTCATTGCCCGCCGAACAAACGAGACTTCCATCGGGACTGAAGGAGACGGCATTGACGGGCCCGGTGTGTCCCCGGTACCGCCGCGCAAGG
>JAJRXL010000411.1 GCA_024276335.1 Bacteroidota bacterium | reverse complement strand
AGGAACCGGTCCTCACCTGGAACGACGTCCTTCCCCCGGTTTCCGATTACAAGGAACACCGGGTCGAGCTGCCCTCCGCCGGAGTGAGGCTCGGTCGCTACCTGCTGCTTGCCAGTCCCCGGAAGGATTTCACCCTGAAAGAGAATGCCGTCGTGTACGGGATCGTACAGGTTTCCCGCCTGATCCTGCAAAGCCAGGAACAGCCCGACGGCGGTCTCCGGTTCTGGGTACGCGATGCCGAGACGGGCCGGGCCATGCCGGGCGTCATCGCGACAATGTACGCGCATCGCTGGAGGCCGGATCGAAACGATTACCTGTGGCAGCAGGTGAACAAGAAGACTACGGACAAGTACGGTATATTCATTCTCGAGCCGGGATTCGAAGACAACGTTTCCATCATCCTGGAGCGCGGCAAGGATCGACTGGTCATCGACAATTCCTTCTTCCCCTACCGCCGGGGCCGGGAACGAACAAGAACCCGGACCCTCTTTTTCACCGACCGCAGCCTGTACCGCCCGGGTCAGACCGTCTATTTCAAGGGGATCGTGTTCAAGGGAAACCGGGAGAAGGCCGAATACGCCGTGGAACCGAACAAGGCGACCATGGTGACTCTGTTCGACGTCAACAACCGGAAGGTGCATTCGGTCCGCCTGACAACGAACAAGTACGGATCGTTTTCCGGAAGCTTTATCCTGCCCTCGGGAGTCCTGACCGGCATGATGACCCTGCGCAACGAGTCGGGCAACCGCCGGATACGGGTGGAAGAGTACAAGCGCCCGAAATTCGAGGTCACCTTTCAACCCGTTACCGGGAGCTTCAAGCTCGGTGGAAAGGTAACGGTAAAGGGTGTGGCGAAAGCCTACGCCGGGTCGGTTGTCGACAACGCGGAAGTGCGGTACCGCATCGTGCGCAAGCCGCGTTTTCCGTACTGGGGCTGGTGGTGGCGCCCACGGCCTTCCGGCGCGGCCAAGGAAATCGCCCACGGTATCACTCAGACAAATGCCGACGGCGAGTTCACCGTCACGTTCACGGCGTCGCCCGATAAATCCATACCCCGCTCCGATCTGCCCGTCTTTACCTACACGGTGTACGCCGACGTGACCGACATCAACGGCGAGACGCACAGCGATGAATTAAACGTGTCGGTGGGCTATACCACGCTCAGCGTATCCGTGCAGGTCCCGCCGACGCTCGACGCGAAGGAGACCGCGGTAATCACCATCGACACTCGGAACCTCAACGGCCAGCCGTTGCCCACTTCGGGCAAGATCGTGGTCGAACTGTTGCGCGGGCCGACCCGCGTGCTCCGGCAACGTCAGTTCGCGATTCCTGACCGGTTCCTGCTTTCCGAGAAAGAATTCGTCGGTAGGTTTCCACACGATGTGTACAAGGACGAAGATCGGCCGGGTGCATGGGAAGTCGTCAGCACGTTTCGCTCGACCGGTTTCGAAACACCGAAGGATGGACACGGCGCCGTGTCCCTGAAGGATTTCAAACCCGGTGCGTACAGGGTTACTCTCACTACCCGCGATCCCTCGGGAGAAGAGATCGTCATCAAGCGCCATATCACCGTGTATGACCGCAGCAGCCGCTCCCTGCCGGTGAAGACACCCGAGTTCTACGTGCCGTTGGTTACCACCTGCCGGCCCGGCCAGACCGCCTCGTTCATCTGGGGGACTTCATTCACGAACGCCAAGGTGTTGTACCAGGTGGAACGCCGGGGAGAAATCGTGCGCGAAGAGCGGCTGACAATGAGCAACGAGACCCGGCGGTTCGAGATCCCGGTTGGCGAACAGGACCGCGGGGGATTGTTCGCCCACATCACCATGGTCAAGGATTACCGGGTTTACACCAGGACCATCGCCATCCAGGTGCCCTGGTCGAACAAGCAACTGGCCATTGAGACGGCGACGTTCCGCGACAAGCTGGCACCCGGCCAGAAGGAAGAATGGCGGTTGACTATCAAGGGAGAAAAGGCGGACGCCGTGGCGGCGGAAATGGTGGCGGCCATGTACGACGCGTCGCTTGACGCGATTTACCAAAGCGCGTGGAACACGTTCACCTGGCCCGTTTTCCATGCCCGCGTTTCCAGCGCCGACTATACGTTTCACGCCCGCTCCGCCCGCGTGTACCAGGACGACTGGAACAAGTACGTTGCGTTTTACCACCAGGGCTATGACCGGCTCCGGCTGTTCATTCCTCAATATTCCTACGGATTCTACGGAGCGGGAAGAAGGTACCTGCAAAAATCCGGGGCGGGAGAGGAATCCGAGACCATGATGGGAATGGGATTGGCTCCACCCGCGCCCGCCGCCGCCATGAGAGACGGCGACGAAATAAAAGAGAAAACAGCGGAGGACAAGACCGAAGAACAGGAGCCGCCCGTCGTGAAAAAAGAGGAGGAACCGATCATTCCCCTCCGCACGAATTTCAACGAGACCGCGTTTTTCTTTCCCCAATTGATGACGAATAAAAAGGGAGAGATCGTCCTGAGCTTCACCGTGCCAGAGGCGCTCACGCGCTGGAAGCTCATGTGCTTCGCCCACACGCCTGACCTGAAGACGGGCTACCTTGAAAAATCGGTGGTCACCCAGAAGGAATTGATGGTGATGCCCAACGTGCCACGGTTCCTGCGCGAGGGAGACGAGATTTACTTCCCGGTAAAGATTTCCAGCCTGGCGGATTCGAACCTCGAGGGAACGATCTCGCTGCACGTGCTGGACGCGGTGACAATGCAGCCGCTGGACGCACGATTCAACCTGTCCCGGTCGGAGAAAACATTCCGCGTCGATAAAGGTCGCAGCGCCTCCGTGGAATGGAAGCTGACCGTCCCCGAGGGCGTTTCCGCCGTGGCCTACCGGGTGGTGGCGAAAGCCGGCGCCTTCTCCGACGGGGAAGAAGCGCCCCTGCCCGTGCTGCCCAACCGCATGCTGGTGACGGAAACCCTGCCCCTGAACATCCGGGGCCGCCAGACACGCTCGTACACGTTCACCAGCCTCGTCAACGCCGGGTCCTCGTCAACGCTCCGGCACGAGCGACTGACCCTGGAGATGACTTCTAATCCCGCCTGGTACGCCATCCAGGCGTTGCCCTACCTGATCGAGTTTCCATACGAGTGCTCCGAGCAGGTGTTCAACCGGTT
>JAJRXL010000410.1 GCA_024276335.1 Bacteroidota bacterium | reverse complement strand
TTTTACCCCCACCTTCTTAACTTTGTAGATAGCACGTCCTGAACGGAGCTTACGTCCATCTTCATCCCATCAGAAGTTGTCGTTTCATACAACGTACAATCTGTAATAATAACTAGATGACCAAACCACCATACATCATCGGCCTCGACATAGGCTCCACCACCGTGAAAGGCGTCGTGGTCGATACACGCTCCGGAACCGCGATCTGGCGCGACTACCATCGGCACGAAACCCGGCAGGGAGAGAAGGTCCTGGAATTCCTGCGGCGCATCGAGGAAAACGTGCCCGGGGGCGTCGCCGGGCAAGGGGGCGTGTACGTCACCGGCAGCGGCGGAAAAACCATCGCTCCTTTCCTGGGCGCGAAATTCGTCCAGGAAGTGAACGCCGTATGCCTGGCGGTGGAAAAATTCCACCCGGAAGCGGGATCGGTGATCGAGCTCGGCGGCCAGGACGCCAAGATCATCATTTTCAAGGAAGACCCCGAGACGGGCCGCAAGAACGTCATCCCCAGCATGAACGACAAGTGCGCCGGGGGCACGGGCGCGGTGCTGGACAAGATCAACGCCAAGCTCCGCATCCCGCCGGAGGAGCTCGCCAACCAGGGTTACGACGGCGTCCGCATCCACCACGTGGCGGGCAAGTGCGGTGTGTTCGCCGAAACCGACATCAACAGCCTCCAGAAACAGGGCGTGCCCACCGACGAGCTAATGGCAAGCCTGTTCGAAGCCATCGTGGGACAAAACCTGTCCGTGCTCACCCGCGGCCACACGCTGCGTCCGGAGGTTCTCCTGCTCGGTGGTCCCAACACGTTCATCCGGGGCATGAAGGAAGCCTGGCGCGCGAACATCCCGCGGCTGTGGGAAGAGCGTAACTTCCCCCTCCCGGAGGGCGTCGATCCCGCCTCGCTGATCAAGGTGCCTGAACATTCCCAGTACTTCGGCGCCCTTGGCGCGGTGGAGTTCGGCCTGGAAAACGACCGGGGAGAGAGCGTGTACAAGGGCCGGGAAGAGCTGGAATACTTCGTGCGCGAGGGCCGAAAGAAAACGCGCACCGGCGCGGCGCGAGCATTGGTTGCTTCGCGGGAAGAACTCGACGAGTTCAAGGAGCGGTTTGCCCGCGAGCCGTTCGAGGCGCAGCAATTCGAACCGGATTCCATCGTGGACGCTTTCCTCGGCATCGACGGCGGCTCGACTTCCACCAAGGCCGTCCTGCTCGACCAGGACCGGAACGTGCTGGTCAAGGCCTACCAGCTTTCACAGGGCAACCCGATCGAGGACGCCAAGGACGTCATTCGCCGGTTGGAAGAACAGGTCACGTCTTCCGGCGCCCGTTTGAATATCCTCGGAGCGGGCACCACCGGGTACGCCAAGGACGTGCTCAAGGACGTACTGGGCGCCGATGCCGCGATCGTGGAAACCGTCGCCCATACCGAATCGGCCCTGCACTACTACGGCAGCGTGGACGTCATCTGCGACGTGGGCGGGCAGGACATCAAGATCATGATCCTGCACGACGGGCACGTCAAGGACTTCAAGCTGAACACGCAGTGTTCCGCGGGCAACGGGTACTTTCTCCAGAGCACGGCGGCGGATTTCGGCATCCCGGTCGAACGGTACGCCGACGTCGCCTTCGAAGCACGACACATGCCGAACTTCGGGTTCGGATGCGCGGTCTTTCTCCAGTCGGACATCGTCGATTTCCAACGGCAGGGCTGGGAAGCGTCGGAGATCATGGCGGGGCTCGCCGCGGTTCTTCCCAAGAATATCTGGCTGTACGTCGCCCAGATGCCGAACCTGCCGCAGCTCGGCACGCGGTTCGTGCTGCAGGGCGGCACGCAGAACAATCTCGCCGCAGTGAAGGCCCAGGTGGATTTCATCGCATCGCGCTTCAAGGGATCGGGCAAGGAGCCTTCCATCGTCGTGCACGAGCACTGCGGGGAGAGCGGCGCCATCGGGGCGGCCCTGGAGGCCATCCGCCTGTGGGAATCCGGGCGGCGAACGTCTTTCATCGGCCTCGACATGGTCCAGAACATCACGTACACCTCGACCACCAACGAGGATACGCGCTGCTACTTCTGCAAGAACAAGTGCCTCCGGACGTTCATCGACATTCATCTCGTCGGCAATATCGACCTCGAAGACGTGCGCTTCCTGTACAAGCAGGGTCCGCAGGAGCCGCAGACCGCGCGCCTGTACGGTCGTGAAAAAGTCAACGGGAACGGCTTCAAATCGCGCGTGCCCCTGCCCGCCGGATCGAAGCGTCTCATCGTGGGGAATTCCTGCGAGAAGGGCCTCGTGGAGGACGTCAACGACATGCGGCAGATCAAGAAGGAATTGGACGACATTTGCGCCGACAGCCCCAACCTGGTGGAAATCAGCGCCCGGGAAATATTCGCCACCCATACCTCCCGCACCGTCGCCGATCCATTGCCGCGGTTCGCAATTCTCGGTGGGGCCCGTGCGCGCCGGAGGGCCATGGAGCGGCGGAAAAACATCCGCATCGGCATCCCGCGCATGATGAACATGTATTCGCTGGCGCCGGTGTTCACCGCGTACTTCGAAAGCCTGGGGGTTCCCTTCCGCAACATCGTGTTCTCGGATTTCAGCTCGGAAAAACTCTACAAGGAAGGCGCGAAGCGCGGCGCCATCGACCCC
>JAJRXL010000409.1 GCA_024276335.1 Bacteroidota bacterium | reverse complement strand
TTCCCGGCCCGTCTTGGTCCCACGATGGCAAGAATCCGCTTGAGCTTTTCCGGTACTATTCCATGACAGTCCCGAGGCACCAGCGAGGGCAAATCCTCCTCTTCCAGCCACTCACCTACAATCTCAAGCAACACGTCTTTTCGTATATTGTTTATCATAGTAAACAAATATACGAATATTTGTTTACTTGTCAACCTTTACACTACGATCCATTGAATTGGCGGATCAGACGACGGACGACAGACCGTGACCACAACGTGGGGAGCAAAGCCGCCGCAAAGCGGTCTTTACGGGAAACCACGGATGACAGACCATGGAAGAGCGATGTTGGATTGAGCGGAGAAAACGTTGGAACGTTTCAACGTCATTCTTCTACGCATCCTCGTAACCGTCTCGCCCGGTTCATCCCCGCGCGTACGGGGAATGCGTTGCGGTAATCTCGGTGCTTGTTGGATACGGCGGTTCATCCCCGCGCGTACGGGGAATGCGATGCGCGTGTCGGAAACGCTCGGCAAGACGTACGGTTCATCCCCGCGCGTACGGGGAATGCGATAACGTCGGAACGTTGGAACCCCTCCCCATCTTACCCTCACACGCTCTTACGCATGTACGCTTGTACGCATGTCGGCAAGGGGCTCCCTTTATTGACATTCCCTTATTTCTTGGTTATGTTGGGGCAACAAGGTATCTCAGGAACGCAGCATGTCGCCTTTGCCATATTTTCGACAGTACCACATTCTCATTGGAGCGCTTTGCCTGTTCGTGCTCGGAATCGGCCTCCCGGGCACCGCCCGCTCCCAGGTCGATTCCACGCTTGAGTTGCGCTTCAAACGCGTAGATCCCTCCCAGTATCCGCTGATCCGATGCTACATCCAGCTCAGGTTGGGCACGCGCCTCCGGTACGACATCACCAAGGGGAATTTCACCATCCACGAGAACGGCGAGCTGATGCGGATCATCCGCCTCACCTGCCCGGACCCGCAGGAAATCGACCCCATTTCCGTGGCGCTCGTACTCGACCGGAGCTGGAGCATGAAAAGCCTCGGGCGCATGGACAAGGCCCGCTCGGCATTGCACACGTTCATCGATTTGCTGAACTGCTACCCCAAGGGTTGCGACGAGGCGGCCCTGATCAGCTTCGCGCGCGACGCCACCGTGGATCAGCCGTTCACTTCCGACAAGGCGGCCCTCCACCGCGCTCTCGACCGCGTCAAGTACGGAAGCTACACCAACGTGTGGGACGCCGTTCTGCTCGCGGTACAGAAGACCGCCGGGCGTTCGTCAAAACTGAAAGCCATTATCATCCTCACGGACGGCGAGCACAACGTCACTCCCATCGACGCCAAAAAAACGGCGGCCCTCAACGCGGCCAGGGCAGCCGGGATTCCGATTTTCGCCATCGGCCTGCAATTGCGTCGGCCCCGCGCACGCGCCGATCTCCGCGAGCTCGCCGAGGCTACCAACGGCCTGTTCTTCGAGGCCATATCGCCGGACGACTTGCTGGATATCTACCTGAAGATTGCCGAGATCATTAACCAGGACGAGCTGGACTGTGTGCTGGAATACGAGACCTATCCCTGCCAGGATGGAGTCATGCACAGAGTGAAAATTACCGCCAACGCCTTTGGGAAGGTCGATTCGGCGTTTCAAACGTATTTCGCGCCCGCCGATTCCGGCACCTACACCTCCATCGGCCTGCAAGTCCCCTCCATGCAGGTCAGCGGGCGGGATACCTTCCAGGTGCCCGTATCGCTGGATTCCTTCATTCCCGATACCGCCTTCAAGGGCTTCGAGGCGCTCGTGCGCTTCGATCGCGCAAAGCTGAAACTGATCGAGGTCAACGCGGCGGGCACTATCGCCGAAGGACTGACGATCACCACCACGGACGTGGCGGAAGGAGTGCGCGTGACGGCCACCGGTTGTCTCACGCCCATCCCGAATTCCGACGTGCTCCTGTACCTGCGTTTCGCCGCACTCGACCTGCCGGAAGACGCCCGAACGGTGATATCCATCGGGGAGTTGACGTTTAAAAACCGGTGCCTCAAGCCGTTCCCGAAAGAAGGTATCATCGACATTCTCTCCCGGCGAACGGCCTTCAATCTTGTATGCTCCGTGCCGGATTCCGTGCATTGGGATGCCGATGCGGGGGTCTTTGTGCCCAACCCGTTCCAGGTCTCGGTCAGCGTCACCAACACGGGGCCGCGTCAATTCGGACACATCCGGGCCATCCTGCGGCTGTCCGCGGGCGCGGCAATCATCAACAGCCAATCCGATACGCTTGAGGTTACGCCCAGCATCCTGACACGCAACCAGGAAGGAGCCGCAAGCTGGAGCGTCCGCGTGCTGCCCACCGCGCCCGACACCCTGTCCGGATGCGTGATCGTCCAGACCGACCGAACACCCGACGACACGTGCTGTTTCCGGATTCCCGTGCCTCGGCGGGGAGCCGTACTCAACCTGTTCTGCGCCGCCCCCGACACGATTTTCTATACCGGCGACGGCTACACCCCTCAACCCATCCCGGTCAGCATCACCGTGGTCAACACGGGTGACCTGCCTGCCTACCCGGTCAATGTATCGCTGTCCCAGACGAAATTCCTGCGCCTGGAACAACAGGAGCGGAGTTTCAAACCGTTACAGCCCTCGCGCCTGGCCCCGGGCGACACGGGGCGCGCAGTCTTCTTCCTTCGCGCTACGGACCGCCTGCAACCGGGGGTGGACACCATACGGCTAATCGTCACGGCACAAGGGTACGGCCCTCTCCAATGCGATCGGATCGTGGTTATCATGCCGGCCTTCGTTCCCGAGTTGGCCGTTACGTGTGCCATGCCGGACACCATCCGTTTCAATGACATCACGGGGAACTACGAGCCGGATCCCTTTGCTTTCACCGCGCGCATCGTCAATACCGGCGTCATCCCCGCCACGGACGTGAAAGCGGTGTTCTCCTACCACGCGGGACTGACACTCGCCCCCGGCGAAACACCGATAAAAAGCATCCGCGGCGGGACCCTCCTCCCCGGCGAACAAACCGACGTAACGTGGATGGTCCGCGCCGTTCCCCACGCGCAATCTTCGCTCGACACCGTGTCCGTATTCGTAAGCGGAAAGGGCGGGATCGGTGAAACCTTCGCCGAATGTTTCGCGACTACGCGTGTCGGGGTGCAACGCCTGCCCGTCCTCTCGGTTCAGTGTTCCGCGCCCGACTCGCTGCTGTACGTGGACAGCGTCTATGCGCCGGACCCGTTTGTTTACTCCGTGACGGTCACAAACACCGGCGCTGTTCCGGCCTTCGACGTATCCTCCCTCATCCTCCTGCCATCAGATATTCTCCTGTTCCAGGGTGAGCAGACAAAACAGGACGCCGTCGTCAACCCCCTCCTGCCCGGTGAGAGCCTGACTTTCAGATGGAGGTTGTCACCGCGAAACCGCGTGTCCGCCAGCACGGTCGGCATCTGCGCGCAGGTCCGAGCCCGCGACCTGGAGCCGGAAGCGTGTTGCGACTCGTTGTACGTTCCCCCGGTGTCTCGGGCCTTCCTGGCGCTCGAATGCTCGTCGCTCGATTCGGTGGCAGCCGACCTCGACAACAACCAGTACGTGCCGGAATCGTTTCCCGTCGTCGTACGCATCCGGAACGCGGGCAACCGTACTGCGCGAAAAGTTTCGGCCACGCTTATCCCCGTGCAAGGCATCTCGGTGACGGAGCCGACGACGCAGTCCATTTCGCCGCCCGATCTCGGCCCGGGCGAGGAGGCGCGAATAACGTGGACACTTCGCCCCCGCCCGATTCCCCACGACAAGGTCCTGACATTCACCATCCTGGTCAACAGCGCAGACACCCGGCAGACCCAGTGCTCCCTGCCTGTTTACATCCCGTCGTTGCCGGCCTCGAAGTTGCGCGCTGCCTGCTCCACACCCGATACCATTTACTTCGATCACGCGCGGGGAGCATACGATCCGAATCCCTTCACGGTACTGGTGCGGGTACGAAACCAGTCTGT
>JAJRXL010000007.1 GCA_024276335.1 Bacteroidota bacterium | reverse complement strand
CGAATCGCGCGCAGGCCCGTGGCCATCGTGGGGATTTGTCCCCGGATCATCGTGCGCCCGTAAAAGGCCGTCGAGAACACCGCCGTGAAGAGGAACACGGCAAGGAGCCATTGTGGAACTGCGCTGAATAATCCTGCCTGCCGGGCGACGAGGAACACGTTGTGCAACCCGATGACGGTCAGGAGCAGCAACATGGGTGCGACCGGCACGAGAAACCGGAAACCCGGCATCCAGTCGCCGCCGCTGTACACGGTAAAGATAATCGATGCAGCGATGAATATTCCCATGACCTGCACCGCCGCCGATTTGTCGCGCGCCCGACCCGGAGCAAAAGGAAGAAACAGAAAAAGCGGGCCGGTAATTGCCGCAAACCCCGCGAGCAGATATTTCGAGCCCAGGACCAGGCTGCGTATTCCGCCGCCGGTTTTCGCATAGAATGTGTTTGGGAGCAGGTCGTGGTAGGTCCACCAGCGCCAGGCCAGGAAAGCGCTCATGATGAGCACGAAAGGCAGGACGCTGTACACGAGGGCCGGCCGTCGTTCGCGCGCGGGAAGCTTCCAGGCGAGAAACGCGAACACCAATACCGCGTGGAGAACCGGTTCCGGACGTGTCAGTGACGCCAGGCTCAGGGCCAGGCCCAGGCTCAGGTACAAACCGGTTGGCACGGCGTGAAAGGGCGTGTCCCGCGAAAAAATCACGGTCACGATGTACACGGCCAGGGTGAAAAAGAAAGCGCACGCCATGGTCTCCATACCGCTCACGGCCCAAAGCACGAACGGCGCGCAGGACACGAGGGCCAGGACGGCGACTCCGGGAAACACGTTCCTGAGATCCGACCACGAGAGTAATTTGCGAGCGAGAAAAAACGTCAGCGATATCGTACCCAGTGCAAGCACGTAACTCAATATTTTCGCCGCCCAGAGCAGGCCGAATCCCGGCGCCGGGTGTCCGGCGGACAAAGCCGCCGGTACGCTCAGCAAAACGACCCACAGCCAGTTGGAATACCCTTCGACGAATTCCCCCGGGTTGTAAACAAACCCGCGGCCGTGCGCGACATTCTCCGCCACGCGCATGGTGATGAAGGCGTCGTCGATAGTGAAGTTCATGTAGTCGATGGTTTGGAGGAGGAGCACCGCGAGCGCGGCCAGCAACACGATGTTCCTCCACCACCTCATTGGAATTTCAATCCATGCCAGGCCGGGTCGCAAAGGTGGATGTCCCTCCAGCGTGTTACCGTAAGACTGCAATCACGAGAGACGTGATCCCGGTGACGGCGCCGATAATGGATGCGGCAACGGAGAGGATGTCGCTCGTCGTGGAAAGGCGTATCAGTGGTTTATGGGGTACGAAGATCATGTCGCCGGGCTCGATGACGGTGTCATCCGGGTCCATCCAGGCGCGGGTATTCGCCTTGATGATTCGCGCCCGGCCGGTGCTTGCCTCTTCCGCGTAACCTTTTGCTTGCTCGATGTACCAATCGAAATCTTTTCCTTCCACAAAAGGAATGAAACCGGGATTGTTCACCTGGCCGAAGACGTACACGGTGCCGGTGTTTCTCGGGACCAGCAGGATATCCCCGTCTTCAAGCGTGATGTCAGCCGTGGAATCGTGCAAGACGAACAGTTTGTGAAAATCCACGGCAACCTTGCCTTCACGAACCCGGCTGTCGTTTCGCCAGTGGAGGGTGTCCTCGATGTACAAGTTGCTCCGCTGAAAATTCAGGGCGGCTTCCCTGTCCAGGTCGAGGGGGGTCCCGTCTATTCCGATCTGGCGGCGATAGAGTTCACACAATGAAGGCCAGGCATTGTCGGTAAATCCTCCCGCGGATTTCACGACCTCCGTCAGTCGCGTGACGCCGGGAACGACGGGGAAGACTCCCGGCGAATGGACTTCGCCGTCAATTGCCACGGATCCCATGGAAGCACGGGCAAGGTTGGAAAAGACAATAAGTTGGTCGCCCGGTTGAAGGGAAATATCCGGTATCAGCTTCTCTTGCATCAAATCGTCCACGGAGAGCGGAACGTTTTCTCCATTGCTTCGAAAAAGCGTCGCGCCGGTTATATCCATGTCGTGCCGCAGTCCGAACCCCATCTTTACGAGGTCGGATAGCTTGTCGCCGGGCAGAAACTCGAATGAACCCGGGTTCCTGACCGCGCCGAAAATGCCGATTGCAGGGGCGTTCTGCTGGCGGGAAGGAACGACGACGACATCGCCTTCCCGCAGAAAAGGATCAAACGCGGGGTCGTTGGTGGCCAGAAAGCGAACGAGGTCGGCGCGGTCGGTCGTGCCGTCCGTGTGTCGAACCGTGATACGACGCAGCGACCGTTGATCGGATTCGTTGGTTCCAAAATATCGTCGTGCCAGGCGCGCGCGGTACCCGGCGTCAGATGCTCCCGGAGCGGGAGGGGAAAAACCGGGGGTGGCTTTTGTTTCAGGTTCGATGTCCGCCAGCATGAGAGCGACGGATACGGGGGTCCCCGCGGTAATGTTCATCATTCCCGGCGACTTGACTTGCCCGACAACCTGGACAAGGATCGGCCGGGATTGTAGGAGTGAAAGTGTCCCCTGGACGTCGTGATACTTTTCCCGGAGTTTCGAAAAAACCGTTGTGCGAGCCGTGCTGAGCGTAAGCCCCGCGACCTTTACGGCCCCGATCCGGGGGATCAAAAGCGACCCGTCCGCGGATACGACGAGCGGCGTGGTCAGGTTGAACGGTTTGGTCAGCACGAGCGCCATTTGGTCGCCCGGCCCGCATGTGTAATAATCGGGGTCGATCGTCCGGGAAAACGGTATCTGCTCGCCGACGGGTTGCCGGACCGTTTCGGTTTTTGATTTCTCGCCACCGCCGAGTAAAAGCTGCATGGAGGATTCTTCGCCGGGACCGACCTGGGCGGAAGAACTCTGAATCCACGCCACCAGTACGGCGAGAGGAAGGATAGTCACGAAATATTTCATGAGAAGAACTTGGCCATCAAAATCTTGATGATGCGTTGGGCGGCTTTGCCGTCCCATAATGCAGGAATTATACTCATCTTTGTCTTCCCGTTCAATGCCTCCCGGCTTTTTTGCACCACGAGCGAAACGTTCGTGCCCAGCAGTTGGTTTGTTCCTTTTTCCACGGTAATAGGCCGTTCGGTGTTTTCCCGGATCGTAATGCACGGAACCTGAAGAAACGTTGTCTCTTCCTGGATCCCGCCCGAATCGGTCAGTACGAGCGCGGCGCGTTCCATGAGCGCGAGAAAGTCGAGATACCCGATCGGATCGCAGAGGATGAGATGCGGCAGGGAACGGAACGACTCGTACAAACCGAATTCCTCCATGCGGTTCCGTGTGCGTGGGTGAACGGGAAAAACCAAGCGGGTGTCGCGCTCGAGTTCGGTGAATATCCGGAGAATCTTTTCAAGGTTTTCCCGGTTGTCAACATTGCTGGGGCGATGGATCGTGACCAATGTGTATTGGCCGGGTGTGATGTTCAACGTGTTGAAGATAGCGGACCGTGAGGCTTTTTCACGGTAATACACGATCGAATCAATCATTACGTCGCCCACGAGGTAAACCTTGTCGGGGGGGATGCCTTCACGCGTGAGGTTGACAACGCCGGATTCCTCCGTAACGAAAAGGAAATCGGAAAGGATGTCGGTCACCATGCGGTTTATCTCTTCCGGCATGGAGCGGTCGAAACTTCGCAAACCCGCTTCTATATGCGCAACGGGCACTCCCATCTTGGCGCTGGTCACCGAGCAAGCCAGGGTCGAGTTCACGTCTCCGACCACGATCACGAGGTGCGGTTCGACCTCCGCGAGAACTTTTTCGAACTTGATCATGATATGCCCGGTTTGTTCCGCATGCGTGCCGGAACCGACGCCGAGATAGATATCCGGTTCCGGGAGCTCCAGGTCATCGAAAAAAATCCTGGACATCTTTTCATCGTAATGCTGACCCGTGTGAAGGATCACGTGCTTGATCCTGTTCCGGTGTTTTAGCAGCTCCCGGTGGAGGGGGGCGATTTTCATAAAATTCGGCCTGGCGCCGACGACGGAAAGGAATGTTTTCTTCACTTGTTTATCATGATCTGGTTAAACATGAGAAAGGCTCCCGTAAAAGGAGCCTTTCAGTTGACGGCGACAAAAGCATTATTATTTCTTGATCATGGACTCGAGTTTTGCCAGGCGACGACGTTGCGCGTTGACTTCTTCCTGGAAGAAACTCCGGAGTTCCGATTTCTTTTGTTCGAGAAGGTCCATTTGCATCTGGGCTTCCTCGACATTTTTCGGTGGTTTAGCGAGAAGGGCAAAATTCGCTTTACGAGCCGCGCCTTTCCTGCGCTTCCGCGTTCCGGTTCCACGGGGTTTTGTTTTCGGGGGCCGAACACCGAGATCGTCGATTGTCAACGGGCGCTCAAGATAAAGGCTATTCTCCTGCACGTATCGATTAATCTCAGCCAGGGCTTTAGCGCGGTTTTTGTCGCCATCGCGCCCCCGCAAAACGACATCAGGAATGCTTGAATGTCCTAATACAAAATACGTTGGCATTACTCTATCCACTTATTTGTGAAACATGTGAATTACAGCTCTTCGTAAAGTTAATAACCTTTTTATGAATAATGCAAGTGGTTGCACCTTTGTAATGGCATTTTTATTGAAGTATTCACGTTAATGAATAAGTAAATTTGTTACTATTGTCATACACCATCGCCGAGTAAGATGACGTTTCCCTTTTTTCCACGGACTTTTTTTGTCGCGTTACGCGTATCGATCAACCTGGGAGAATGACGTACAATAGAGGCATAGTTGTACGTGGAATGATCCGTTGTAATAACCACGCAATCGGAATTTGACAACAATGACGGAGTAAGTTTCTTGCTGGAAAGTCGGTTCCCGTTCACTTCAACGAAGGGAACATGCGGATCGTTATACATGAGATTTTGCAATCCTTCTTCCATTAATAATTCCATAATACGGATAGCGGGGGAGTGTCGCGTATCGTCAACGTCGCGTTTGAACGCTACACCGAGAATAAGAATCTTCGCGTCCATCATCGCGATAGGAAGCTTGTTAATTTCACGCAAGATCATGTCTTTCACGTAATACGGCATATTCTCGTTGATTTCAGCCGCAAGGGTGATAAAATGCGTTTGAAAGTCGTACTTTCTGGCTGCCCATTCCAGGTAGTACGGATCAATGAGAATGCAATGCCCTCCAATGCCCGGTCCCGGGTAGAAAGGCATGAATCCGAACGGCTTCGTGGAAGCCGCTTCGATGACTTCCCAGACGTTTATTCCGCCCATGCGATCGCACAGCGTCGCCAGTTCGTTAACCAGGGCGATGTTGACGCTGCGGAAAATGTTTTCGAGCAGTTTTTCCATTTCCGCGATCTTCGGATTGGAAACCTCGACGATTTCAGACACGATTTGTTTTGAAACAAGCGTTGCATATTCCGTGCATTTTTTTGTCACACCGCCAACGATCACGGGAGTGTTTGCCGTTGTCCAAATTTTGTTTCCCGGGTCGATGCGCTCCGGGGAAAATGCGAGGTAGTAGTCGCAACCCACCTTTAATCCCGTGTTATCGAGGACAGGCTTAATATAGCCTTCCGTTGTATCAGGAAATGTTGTGCTTTTCAGAATAATGATATGATCTTTTCTTAATCCCGCGGCAATGCCGTTGGTTGCGTCTAATATATAACTGATATCAGGCTCCTTGTTATCCGTAAAAGGAGTCGGAACGCAGATGAAAAGCGCATCACATTCCGGGATGGAATCGTATGTGGATTCCCCGTGGAGTTTTCCGCTTTTCGTTACACGGGCAAGTGTCGCGCTGTCAACATCATCGATATAATTCATACCGCTGTTTAATAGCCGGATTTTATCCGTATCTGTGTCGATGCCGATTGTTTTAATACCTTTGCGCGCGAATTCAACGGCGAGCGGTAAGCCGACATAACCAAGACCGATAATGCCCACTGTTATTTTCTTACGCTGGATTTTTTCCTTTAAATTCACAATGTCATCCTTTGTACTTGTGAAGGAGCCTGTACGATGTTATAATTTTGGTTCGTAGTTTTTCCGGTAATACTCAAGGTACTCACCCGTCATGATATTATTCCACCATTGGCGGTGGGTCATGTACCAATCGATTGTCTGTCGTATGCCTTTTTTGAACGACGTCTCGGGTTTCCAGCCGAGGTCGCGCTGAATTTTCGAACTGTCGATGGCGTAGCGGCGGTCGTGGGCGGGACGATCCTTGACAAACGTAATGAGTGAGAGAGGCTTATGCATTTCCTCCAGGATGAGTCGAACGATGTCGATGTTCTTCCATTCGTTGTTGCTCCCGACGTTATACACTTCGCCGGGCGTGCCGCGTTCGAGTACACGAAGGATCGCCGTGCCGTAATCGGTCACGTAAATCCAATCGCGAACGTTTTGACCGTCTCCATACACCGGCAGCTCCTCGTTGTTCGACGCCTTGATGATCATCAGGGGGATGAGCTTTTCCGGGAATTGGAATGGCCCATAGTTATTGGAGCATCGAAGTATGACCGCGGGAAAGCCGTAGGTCCTGCAATACGATTGCACGACCAGGTCCGACGCTGCTTTACTGGCCGCATAAGGACTGGTCGGATTCAGGGGAGATTCTTCGGTGAAGCATCCCGTAGCGCCGAGCGACCCATAGACTTCGTCCGTGGAGACGTGGATGAATTTTTCGATGCCGGCCTGGCGACACTCCTCGAGGAGCACGTGCGTTCCCAGGACGTTCGTCTCGGTAAAGATTTTGGGACCCAGTATTGAACGATCCACGTGCGATTCCGCGGCGAAGTGAACGACGGCATCGGGTTCGGCATCACGCAGCGCGTTGCGAACGCATGTCGCGTCGCGAATGTCCCCGCGAATAAACCGGAAGCGCTTCTCTACTCCCGACAGGTTTTCCATGTTCCCGGCGTAGGTCAAGGCATCGAAGACGGTCACGTTGAATCCGTTCTCGATCGCCAATCGAACGAAGTTGCTGCCAATGAACCCGGCTCCGCCCGTAACGAAGAGACCGCTTTCTCCCGGGGCAAATCTAGGGTTAGTGGTCATAAAGAACTCGCGTCTTTGCTTTGTATGCGTATGGGTCTATCATGAACCTGTAACTTAGGCAAAAGAAGGGTGACTAGTCAACGCCGATTTTCATACACGGTGCGAGGGCGAACGATCATGGCGGCTTGATCGGTGGACACGTCTGCACTCCCGTTGCATCCGATGCCTGGTGGACAAACAGCGTTCCTTGCAAATCGGATACCCATCGGCTATATTCTAACCTATCGGATTTGCGGAAGGAGGCGCAGCATTTCCGTGAAATCCTGGAACCGAAATTGTACAATCTAATTGTCCTCGAATATGAATATTTATGTTTGTATCAGTCATGTCCCTGATTCCACGACCAAGGTGAAAATCGGACCTTCGGGAAAGGAAATCGATGAAGAGGGAGTGACGTTTATCTTGAATCCGTACGATGAGTACGCCGTGGAAGCCGGTCTGCGACTCAAGGAAAAACAGGGAGGAGAAGTTACCGCCGTATGTGTCGGCGATGACGTGGTAAAGGAGACCATTCGAAAAGCCCTGGCCATGGGTGTGGACAAGGGGTTGCTTATCAAGGCCGACCGTTCGAGGGATTCCTTTGGAATCGCGCAGGCCATCGCCGATGTGCTCCGCGATCGGTCACCGGACGTGATCTTCTGCGGAAAGCAGTCGATCGATTACGACAGCTCGCAGGTGGCGGGTATGCTGGGAGAGCTGCTGGGTTTTCCCTCGGTCAGCGCCATTGTCGGTTTGGAAATGAATGGCGATGGAAGCGTCACGCTGGAACGCGATATCGAGGGAGGGCAGGAAATCAGCAAGACGACATTTCCTGTGGTTCTCTCCACCGACAAGGGGTTGAACGAACCGCGCTACCCCAAGCTCCAGGGCATCATGGCGGCGAAGCGGAAGCCGATCGAGGAAATTGAAGCTGCTCCTTACGAGAACCGCGTCCAGGTGCTGGAGATGCGAATGCCCCCCGCAAAGGACGCCGGTAAGATTGTCGGGGAAGGAGTCGATGCCGTTCCGGAGCTCGTGAAGCTCCTCCACGAAGAAGCCAAAGTCATTTAACACTGAGAACGAAACCTATGAAAGCCATCGTTTTTGTCGAACAACGCGACGGGAACATCAAGAAATCATCGTGCGAAGCTATCCATGCCGCCGCGACCAGATTCGGTTCTTGTACCGCGGTTGTTATCGGCCCGGACCTCGGCGACGCGTACGCCGGGCTGGGCGCTTACGGCGCATCAAAAGTCATCGCCGTTAGCGGCGAAGGCCTGGAAAACTATTCGGTTACTGCGTACGCCAAGGCGTTTTCCGATATCGTGCGTGAAACCGGCGCCGACGTGGTTCTCTTTTCCGCCACGGCCATGGCCAAGGACCTGGCGCCTCGGGTCGCCGTGCGTCTCGAAGCCGCCCTCGCATCCGATTGCACGGAATTGAACGTGGAAGGGGAAGAAGTTATCGCCACCCGCCCAGTGTACGCGGGAAAAGCGTTCATCGCGGTTACTCTTTCCACGCCCGTGAAGATCTTTTCTTTGCGTCCAAACGTGTTCACGATTGCGGAGACCTCCGAGGCAAAAGCCGAAGTGGAAAAACGGATGGCCGGTCTCGGCGAAGATGATTTTGCCGTACGGGTCGTGGAAACGAAGATGGCGTCCGGTCGCAAGGATGTCGTCGAGGCCGATATCATCGTTTCGGGAGGACGGGGCATGGGTGCGCCGGAAAACTGGCATCTCATCGAAGAGCTGGCGGACGTGCTCGATGCCGCCACGGGAGCGTCGCGGGCTGTTGTCGACGCGGGCTGGAGACCGCACGCCGAGCAGGTGGGACAGACCGGAAAGACGGTTTCCCCTTCGCTGTACATTGCGTGCGGGATTTCCGGGGCTATCCAGCATCTCGCGGGGATGTCTTCGTCGAAGTGCATCGTTGCAATCAATAAAGATCCGGAAGCCCCGATCTTCAAGGTTGCCGACTACGGGGTCATCGGTGACGTCATGGAAGTTTTACCCGCGCTTACGCGTGAAATAAAATCAGTCGTCGGGAAATAGGAATTGAGCAAACGTCAAAAAGGGTACGGGGCCTGTCATGGAACGCATCCAGGTTGATATTATCGGCCTGTCCACCAGTCCTGCCAGCGGTGGGTCGTACGCGCTCATCCTGAAGGAAATCCACGGCAACCGCCGCTTGCCGATCATCATCGGCGCTTTTGAGGCGCAATCCATTGCTCTGGAAATCGAGGGGATCAAGCCACCCCGTCCCCTGACCCACGACTTGATGAAAAACATCGTCGATTCGCTCGGATACGCGGTCACGGAAGTCGTCATCAACGACCTGCGCGACGGCACCTTTTACGCGCGTTTGTTGTTGAACGCGGCCGGTGAGCAGGAAATCGATTCCCGCCCCAGCGACGCGATTGCCCTGGCCGTTCGCTACCGTGTCCCGATCTATGTCATGTCGGACGTGATGGACGAAGCGGGTTTCGTCCCGGAAGAGGAAGAGGAATTGCCCGAAGAACCGGCCTATTCACCGGAGCCGCAAACGACGGAAGAAAAAATCGCGGACCTGGAACGCAAGCTCCAGGACGCCATTTCCCGCGAGGATTATGAGATGGCAGCTCGCTTGCGGGACGAAATACGAAACCTCAAGGATGGAGAGTAACCGGATCCTTGTTCCATTATATTCAGGACGGCTTATGAAAAACCTCCTCGTTCTCTTTCTTGGCATCGTACTCTTTTCCGCCCCGGCCTGGAGCCAGGACGCGCAGACGCTGATCAAACAGGGTGATGAATTCTATCACAAGTTTAACAACGGGAAGGCTCTCGAACAGTACCTTGCGGCATTGAAACTGGATCAGAACAATCATGAAGCTCTCTGGAAAGTCAGT
>JAJRXL010000408.1 GCA_024276335.1 Bacteroidota bacterium | reverse complement strand
GGAGAGCGGGAGTTTTTGGATGTGTTTGGTTCGTAGCTCGTGGCTCGTAGCTCCTCGTTCGTCGTCTGTACTCTGTGGGTACTGGCTCGTGGATATTCGCAGATTCGGCAATCCTCCAATACCTCTTGCCTTGCTCCTGAAAAACGTTTTCCTTGCCCCGGGGAAACCGTTGAAACGGTTCCCGGGATTAGTCCCTAACGAACATGCACCCCACGGATGAATCCGTGGGCTGATGTATTGAAGACGGGAGAGGGGTTGAACGTTCAGACGTTATAACGTTCAAACGTTTTCCTCCGTGGTCTTCCGCCTCCGCAGTGCTTCGCCGGACAGGTTGTGCCTTCTTTGGGAGCTTCGTGGTTCGTGGCATTTTCGCCAATCCGCTGTTTCATTCAGCATTGCTTTTTCTGTAGTGTTGCCGCAGGAGGAGATCGCCAAGGTGCGGGAAATGATAACCGAAAAACGTGAAGAGCTTGCCGGGGACGGAAACGACGATCTCCCTTTTCCCGCGCATCAAAACACGCAAGACGGCTTCGGCGACGACATCGGCCGAGACCGACGGCACGTTGACCCGGGAAGCAGGCACGTCTGCGGACTTCATCATCCTGTCGTGAAAGGGGGTGTCGGTACGGGGGGGAAGTACGGCAGCCACGTGGATCCCATGTGGCTCCATCTCCAGTCGAAAAGCATCGGCGAAGCCCTGGAGTGCATGCTTACTGGCCGAATACACCGCGCTGTTGGGAATTGCCCGCTTGCCCAGTATCGACGAGACGAATACGATGCTGCCTTTTCCCCGGGCGGCCATGCGCCGAGCGATGATTGCGGCGGTGAGAATCGCACCCTCGACATTTACGCGCAGGACTTCCTTCATGTCGGACCAGGAGGTCTGCGTCACCGGGCCGTAGAGGCCGATACCGGCGTTGACTATCGCGACATCGACAGGACCGAGCGATTGTACAACGTTTTCGACGGTTAGAGCAAGTGCTTCGGTGTCCCGAACATCGACCGGGAACGTCAACGGCACGGGGTCCAGTTGGCTTGCTGCTTCTTGGAGCTTTTTTCCGTCGCGGGCGAGCATGGCGATGCGGACGCCTTCCCGCGTAAAAAGACGCGCCGTGGCCAGCCCGATGCCGGATGATCCGCCGGTGATGAGAACAGTAGTTATTGGTTGTTTCTTCATGGTGCGTTCCGTGCTCCCGGTTTGTGCGGCAGGAACTCGCTCGCCGGGATGCGGATAGCGAGCGAATTATTGTGTGGTGTGGATTGTTTTACTGGTACCCGGTTCAGTGATTTTCATGAACTGCTTTGATATGTTGAAATATTGATCATGTTTGTGCATCACGCGGCATGGTCGGAGACTTCTATTTGAAAGGAACGGGAAATTGAGCAATTCTGAAAACATAACGGAAGAAAGAATCCTGCAGGCCCTGCGGACGGTGATCGATCCCGATTTGCACAAAGATGTCGTTTCGCTGGGTATGATCAAAGACATTACCATTTCGGGGAACGACGTTGCGTTCAGGTTCGAGCTGACCACGCCCGCCTGTCCGCTGAAAGACCACTTGCGGAACGCCGCGGAAACCGCGCTTCGGCGGGAGATCCCCGGAATCGGCTCGATCGATATCCGGATGGGTTCGCGGGTGGGAACGCACACGAACGAAGTGAAAGAATCACTCATACCGGGAGTGAAGAACACCATCGCGGTGGCAAGCGGCAAGGGGGGAGTGGGAAAATCCACCGTGGCGGTGAACTTGGCCGTTGCCCTGGCCCTGGACGGCGCGAAGGTCGGCCTGCTCGACGCGGATATTTACGGACCCAGCATTCCCCTCATGATGGGAATCACGGGACAGCCGCGGGTGATAGATGAAAACGGCACGAAGAAACTCGTCCCAATTACGAAGCACGGCGTACGAGTCATCTCCATCGGTTTCCTGGTCCCACCCGACGCGGCCATGATATGGCGGGGACCGATGGCGAGCGGGGCCGTCAAGCAGTTCCTGAGCGATGTGGAATGGGGCGAGCTGGATTACCTCGTGTTCGATCTTCCGCCCGGTACCGGCGACATCCAGTTGACACTCGTGCAAACGATTCCCTTGACCGGCGCGGTCATCGTGACCACTCCCCAGGACATCAGCCTGGCTGACGCCGTGAAGGGCATCGCGATGTTTGAAAAGGTGGACGTGCCTATTCTCGGGATCATCGAGAACATGAGTTTCCACGTCTGTTCCGCGTGCGGACACAGGGACGAAATCTTCAGCCACGGAGGCGGACGAAAAGCGGCGGAGCAGCACGGGATTCCTTTCCTGGGCGAGATCCCGCTCTATACGAAATTGCGCCAGGGTGGCGACGAGGGGACGCCCATCGTCATCGCGGAACCCGAGAGCGAGCATGCAAAGGTCTTTTTACAGATTGCCAGGAACATGGCGGCTCAAATCAGCATTCGGCACCATTCACAGGGCTCCGGCCACGGGATAAAAATATCACTCTAACGACATGAGAAACTGCCTATGGATGTTGAGAGCCAGCGGGCGAAAATCGAAAAGGTCCTGGAAAGCATACGGCCGTATCTCCGGAAGGATAACGGGGATATCGAACTGGTCGGGGTCAGCGAGGATGGGATCGTCGACGTCCGGTTCCTAGGGGAATGCGCCCGGTGCGCCCTGTCCATTATGACCCTGAGGGCAGGGGTGGAAAAAGCGGTGTTGAGCCAGGTCCGGGGCATCCGGCGCATCGAGGCCGTGTCGTGACCTGCAAGCGCGGGTATGCGCCAACGGGAGCATGAATTCTCAAACGGGTTGGGGGAACCCTTTCTGTCTTCGCCATTCACCGGGGAAAAACTATGACCACCGCGACACACTTACGATTCGGGATTCTTGGAAATCCTTCCAAGCCCAAGGTAGTACCGAATGTCTGTATTCTCGTCCGGTATTTCCTGGAAAAAGGAATTCCGTTCATCGTGGAAAAGGAGCTTTTCGACATCCTTCCCGACGATGATTGCGATCATATTCCGCCGGAAAGCATCATGCCGCGCGAGGCCATGCCCGAGCACAGCGACGTGCTGGTGACGTTCGGCGGCGACGGGACATTGCTGACGGCGACCCACGTGCTGAAGACACACTTTCCCCCCGTGCTGGGCGTGAACCTCGGGAAGCTCGGTTTCCTCGCCGACGTCTCCCCCTCGGACGTCATCGAGAGCGTGGAGATGATTCGTTCCGGCAACTACACGGTGGAGCAGCGCATGGTCCTGGTGGGCAGAACCATCTCCAGCGGGGAGGAGTTTACCGCCCTGAACGACGTCGTGGTGGCCAAGAGCGGAACCGCCCGGGTTATCAAGCTTACCGTGAACCTCGACGATCACTTGCTGGCGTCGTTCCACGCCGACGGGATCATCATCGCCACGCCCACCGGTTCCACCGCGTATTCGTTGGCCGTGGGCGGACCGATCGTTGTTCCGCATACGGAAGCGATCACCATCAGTCCCATCGGCGCACACACGCTCACCATACGGCCCATCGTGGTGCCCAACTCGTCGATCATTCACATACAGGCTTCCACGCCGGAAGGCTACGTGCTCGTGACCGCCGACGGTCAAATCCGTGACAGCTCTGACGAAATGATCGAGATTTCCGTGCAGAAAGCCTCTCACACGGTGAAGCTGATAAAATTGATGGGAAGCAATTACTTCGATACGCTCAGGACGAAGCTGATGTGGGGAAAGGATAACAGGGATCTACCGCAGTGAAACAGGTGCTGATGTATTCCATCCTGGTGCTTCTCGTGTTCCTCGCGGCGGGATGCTCTTCCACCGGTAAAACGACCGGCGGCGTGGATGCAAACCGTGGCGCGGTCGTGGAGCAGGCGGGGGACAAGGGGGCCGCATCCCCTGTCGGTTCCGAAGCCGCGTTTACTCCGATCGTCATAAATGATAACCTGATGGGCGTCATCGACGTCGAGAATCTCCGGCGGTTCGGCAGCGGGTGGTTCGATAGCGCCTTCGCCGAGTATAAACCTGATGCGGAAGCGCTCTCGCGTCTGCCCGGCGTCTTCTCGGGCGTGCGGGTGAAATGCTTTTTGGGCACCTGGTGCTCGGACAGCAAGCGGGAAGTCCCGAGGTTCTTCAAGGTATTGAAGGAAGCAGGACTTTCGGATTCCGTCGTTACGATGATCGGGGTGGACCGGCAGAAATTTTCGCTTGACGGCAGTTCCATGGTGTACCGTGTGGAGCGTATTCCGACGTTCATTATTTTCCGAAACGGCGTCGAGGTTGGGCGCATTGTCGAAGCGCCGCATGAATCGCTTGAACGGGACATGCTGAACCTGTTGGAGAAAAACAGCCATGATAAATGAATTCCCTCCGGTCTTACAAGGAATAATCCGGGATCACGATGATCTTCGTTCCGCCTTCGCGGCATTGATCAAAACCGGCATGGAAGTCGAACGTAAGGAATACGAGGTCGTGCGGAAAATCGTGACATCCCTGGAAAAGCATCTCCGTGAAATCGACGAGCTCGTGGGGAGGCACGTGCGAAAGGAGGAAGAAGGCGTATTCCCCGTATTACGAACGGTGCTGTCGGCGAGAGAGGAACCGGGTAATACTATCTTCGAAGTCCTGGAAGCCGAGCACGACCACCTTGAAAAGGCCCTTGCGTCGTTGGCAAGCATGTGTGCGTCGATTGGTTCCGGCGCCGATGTATCGCCGGAACGCGTGGACCTCGTGGTCACAAAACTCAGGGTCGTCGAGGCCGAGTTCCTTTCTCATTTCATGAAGGAAGAGAAGAGTGTTTACGGCAGGGCGGGGGAGGTGTTAACCGAAGACGACATCGGGAGAATCGAACAGGCGCTCGATTCTCTGTAGTCATCTTTTTCGCAATTCTGGGTATCACCCTGAGCGTAGTCCTGAGCGTAGTCCTGAGCACAGTCGAAGGGCGAGAGACACCAGGAAATGGCTCCGTTGAAGAAGACACTTCTTTGGGGGATGAAAGACTTTTTTCACTTGTGCGAATCCGCCGGGCGGTGGCAGGCGCCCCGATGCTTGCAGCCCTTGGCGTTCCTCTCTATATTACATCCAGTTCGAAGGAAACCCATGAACCGAGCATCGGAGTGATCCATGTTAAATTTTCGAAACACGTTGTGGATAATGTTCCTGGTCGTGTTGGCCGGGAATGTTTCGTACGGACAGGTAAAAACAGTAGTCGGTGATTTTTTCAACATCACCCGCACGATTGAACAGACGGCGGATTCCGTGGAATTCATATCCGATACGCTCACACTCGCGGACAACGCCGGTCTTACCATCGATTTCATGGACCAGGACTCGATCGTCGTGACCTTCGTGCAGAACCGGTTCCGCATCGTGAACAGCTTCAGCAACGGGTTCGCGGACTCCATCATCGCGTACGT
Source organism: Bacteroidota bacterium (assembly GCA_024276335.1). Classification (GTDB taxonomy): domain Bacteria; phylum Bacteroidota; class Ignavibacteria; order SZUA-365; family JAADGX01; genus JAADGX01. The sequence goes on along the minus strand of JAJRXL010000408.1, from coordinate 6,138 downwards.
CAGCTCGCCGACGTCGATGTCGTTGCGTCGGCAGGCGTACAATTATACCGGACCGGCAGGGAACAAGGTGCTCGGTTTGAAACCGTTTTTCCGGCCCGCCGGTGCCATCGCCACTTCGTCGCCGTTCCACTCCGGACCCGGTACCGTTCTCCAGGTCTTCAGTTTCCAGGTGACCACGCCGTCGTCGGGTTCGGACCAGGTATCGATAAAGCGGATCCTCTTCAAGCCGAACATCGGCTATCTCACGCACCTCGCCGCTCCACCGGATACAACAAAGGACACGTTGCGGGCCTACCATCTGCGGGGCCTGAACGGCACCGTTATCGGTTCTACCGATCTGGCCATCGTCCGCCTGCTTCCCGGCACGACGAGGATGCTCGTGTGGGTCAAGGATTCCGCCACGATCGTGGACGCCGGGGAATACATCGGTTCCTTCGGGGATTACAGCCGCGGGCGGTATTTTCTCGGCGATAACCTTCCGGAAACACCCACGGCTTCCTCGTATCGTCCCACGAATCCCAGTCCCGTCACGGGCGGACCGAACCCGGACTGGGGCATGCGAATCGATGGCGGATTGATAACCGGCGACCTGTACGAGGTGCTCAAACCCATGACGGGCGGCGGTTTTTACGATAACCCGGTGGCCGGCCTGATCCCTCCCTACCGCGTCGTGGCGAACCTCGCGCACCTGGCGGGCGATCCTGAATTCGTTACCAGCGCCGTCGATACGTTGCGTTTCCTGGATGAATACGGAAATCGCACCTGGGACAAGGCTACCACGCCGAACCTGGTCGCACTCGCCTACGACGATTTCGGTTCCTCGCCCGTGGATCGGACGATTTACCTGAAGAACCGCAGCGGCATCGGGGACATGCTTCGACAGGTAGGACAGGTTGTGTACCGGCGGCTGAATTATACGCATGCCGATTTCGATAATGGAACAACAAAGCCGGAGGATCACGTTCGCATCCTGGCGAAAGCGACTGTCTCCTACTATGATCAGGGCGGGATCCCCCGCACGTTACAGGCAGTCGGGGATACCAGCGGTGGTTTTCCGCGTACCAGCTTGAGCGGCGGTGTCGTGGTCGAACCGCCGCGCACGGCGTTCGGCGGGAATCCACCTGCCAGCGGGACCAAGATCGTCGTGCGTCCCAACATTCCGCGCAGGGTCGGCGTCGCTTTCGGAGCCAACAAGTTCCTGGTCGGGCAGTCGGTTGACGTTACCGTCATCGTGACCGATGATTTCGGGAACGCGGTCGATAACAACGAGCGGTTCAAGCTGGAGCTGAGTCCGTTCAGCCAGCGCATGGGAGGGCGGTTCGACAGTTCCAACGTCCTCCTGGATTCCGGGCGGGTTTCCGTGAATGGCACCGACCTCGGCCAGGCGCGAAGGCGTTTCTGGGCGGCGACGGGATCCAACAACGCCGGGTATTACCGCGTACGGGCGCGCGCCAGCTACTCCTTCCCGGAGAAAACCGATCTCAACCCCGGCGCGGGCTTTTCCCACGCCTCGTGGATTCCCGACGGAAGCCCGAACAACACGTTCGGTGTTCGGTTCGGACCGGGGACGCCGGGTTTCGGAAACAAGATGGGGCAAACCACGGCTATCGACAGCGCCCAGATCCTGGCCAGCCCGACCATGCCGGTGGAGCTCGTTGCATTTATGGCGTTCGCCGCGGGCGATGAAGTCCTGTTGCGATGGACGACGGAATCGGAGACGAACAACGCCGGCTTCTTCATCGAGCGCAAGGTGGACGGGCAAGTGGAAGAAATCGGTTTCGTCGTCGGTAACGGCACGACCTCGGAAACGTCGCGGTACTCGTTTACGGATGACGGCGCTGTTGTCCTTCTCGGCAGCGGGAAGCAGGTTTCCTACCGGCTTCGCCAGGTTGATTTCGACGGCCGGTACGAGTATTCCTTCTTCCTCGATGTGGCGAAACGCGGGTTGCGTTTCTCCCTGGGCCAGAACTATCCCAACCCCTTCGGCGAGCACACGCTGGCCAACACGGCGCTGACTGTAATCCCCTTCGATCTGCCCGAACCCTTGCACGTGAAGCTGGAAGTATTTGACTTGTTCGGGAAACGCGTAGCGACGGTCATCGATCGGCGAATGGAAGCGGGGCGCCACGAGGCGAAGTTCCTGGGCTGGTCGCTTCCCTCCGGCGTGTACGTGTACAAGCTTAAGGCGGGCGCGTTCTTGGCGGCGGGGAAAATGACGCTGACCCGTTAGCGGGCGCAGCCGCGTCGCGCGGCACTTGCCGTTCGCCGGCGACTGCGCGCATGGCATTGACGCCGGTTGTTTTGCATTTGTGCCCCTGTCGTGTTACTTTTTTCTCAGCCCTCTGATTTGGGTTTGAGTTGCACCGTACAGGTGCGCGGGAACAATAACCAAATCACTCCTTCCAGGAACCTGAACATTTGCTTCACCAACCATCATTTAATTTCATTTCTTCAAGAGTTTCATCAGTGCCATCCCGCGCGGAATATTCACTGTTTGAGCAATACCGATCATTTATAAAATTATCAACCACTCTCATTCGAGGAGTTGTCTATGGCTGATGGTACACCTTCGTCGGGCAAGCACGTGCCGTTTGTTCCGGCAGATTCTGACATGTCCGAGTTCACGATTCGGGCGTTGATCATTGGTCTGATTCTCGCGGTAGTCCTGGGGGCTGCCAACGCCTATCTTGGCCTGAAAGCGGGAATGACCATCGCCGCCACGTACCCGGCGGCGGTTATCGGGATGGCCTTGTTGCGTATTTTCAAGGGTTCCATCCTTGAAGAAAATATCACCAGGACGGTCGGATCAATCGGCGAGTCCATCGCCGCGGGGGCGATTTTCACCATCCCGGCGTTCATGATTGCGGGCGTGTGGGAAGGAGATTTCTGGTCGGTCCGGCACTACCTGGAGGCTACCGCCATCATGCTGGTGGGGTCATTCATCGGTATTTTCTTTGTAACGATCTTACGTCGCGTCATGGTGGAGGACAAGGAACTTCCCTTTCCGGAATCCGTGGCGGCCGCAGAGATTCACAAGGCGGGGCGATCAGGGAAAAGCGGCGCGAAATGGCTGTTCGGCGCCATGGGTTTCGGCGCCCTCATCCAGTTCTTGAAAGAGTTCAAGGTCTTTGCGAGCAAGGGTGAAGCGTTCATCTCGTTCACGAAGAAGAGCGTGGCTCTGGGGAACAGTGGTTCGGTACAGGCCGGCGGCGGTGCTTTGATCTCCACACCCGGCGTTTCGCCCGCGTACATGGGTGTCGGATACATCATCGGGCCCGAACTGGCTTCGCTGACGTTTTCCGGCGGTCTCCTCGCGTGGGGGTTGTTCGTTCCGCTCCTGCTCTATTTCCTCGGCCCCCAAATTACGGACTTCATCGTGAATAGCGGGGGGAACGCGGCCTCCGATCAATCCCTTATCGGCACGGCGGTCGAGGTCTGGAAGAACCTCGTTCGTCCCATTGCTATCGGCGGAATGTTGATGAGCGCCGCGTACACCCTGTACAAGATGCGCAACAGCCTGATCGTCGGACTGGGACGCGCTATCCGCGATGTCAAGAAAGCGTCGGCGGGTGGTGGAGAGGAAGAGGACCGCACCGAAAAGGACATGCATTTCAAGTGGGTGTTCATCGGAATCGGCCTGGCGTCCGTCGCCACGTTTTTCATTTACTACTATTTTGCAGGCGATTTCGTCGCAGCCCTGACAGCGACCGTCGTCATGGTGATCGCGGGCTTCTTTTTCGCCGCCGTGTCGGGCTACCTCGTGGGTCTTATCGGGTCGAGTAATAATCCCATCTCCGGGTTGACCATCTCCACGTTGATCGTTGCGGCTATCCTCATGGTGGCCCTGGGAGTCAAGGGGTTGCCCGGGATAGCGGCGGTGCTCGGAGTGGCAGCTGTTATTTGCGTGGCTGCCGCCGTGGCGGGAGAGATGCTCCAGGATTTGAAAGTGGGGCATATCCTCGGTGGTACTCCGTGGAAGATGCAGGTGGGCGATCTCTTCGGCGTGGTCCTGGCTTCCGTGGTCATGTTCTACCCGTTGTTCATCCTGCACCAGGGGGACATCAACCAGGGAGGAACCGGTCTGGGAGGGGAGCAGTACCCGGCGCCCCAGGCCAGCCTCATGGCCATCCTCGCGGTAGGAATTGTCGGAGGCGACATGGCATGGCCGTTGATTATCGTCGGTATCCTAATGGCGATCGTCTTCATCCTGGTGCGCGTCAAGAGCCCCATGTTGGTTTGTGTCGGAATGTACCTGCCGCTGGAAACCTCGTTCGCGATTTTCATCGGCGGCCTGTTCCGTGGCATTATCGACAAGATTTCGGATCGGCGAAAGCACAACGAGGCCCAGAAAGCCCGCGTGGAGAATACGGGGGTACTCCTGGCTTCGGGCATGATCGCGGGAGAAGCCCTGATCGGTCTCCTCTTCGCGTTCTTCGCGGTCATGGAATGGCCCGTTCCGGAAGTGTTCGAGCAGACGAAATCGATGGTGCAGTTCATCCCGGCGTTGCTGGTGTTTCTCGTCATCGGCTGGATCCTCGTGCACTACCCGCTGTCCAATGCTGGAAGCCCTGACGAACCGGCGCCTCCGAAGGCGATGTGATCTCCGAAGGTCAGACGCATTCTCTCGGGTCCCCGGTCCGCGGGGGCCCGATGGTTTTATTATCGATTCAGTAAGCCATGTTCAGACGAAATATCAACTCAAAAACGAATATTCTTGAACTCGTCCCGGTGCGAAAACTGGAGCATATCGTGGAGGAGGAAAGAGTGACGGTCCTTATGCCGCGGTTTTTCGTTTCCTGGATGCAGAAAAATTTCGTCCCGCGAAAAAAAGACCCCTTCATAAAGGTGAAACTGGACGAGTTGGGTTCGATTACCTGGCTGTCCTGCGATGGACGGACCCGGGCGCTGGAGATTGCGCGCGAGGTTGCGGCGCGGCATGATCTTGAACAAAACGAAACCTACAGGCGCGTGGGTACGTTTCTCCGGCAATTATACCAGCGGGGTTTCCTCGATTTGCGCACGCCCGAGCAGGTCTCGCTCGGAAGTACGGCCCCCCCGGATCAATCCTGACGAGGACAAGCATTTCATGACCACTGTTGAAATATCCGGGCAGGGCTGGTTTCATCCGGCGCGCCGGCCGTATCGCTTCACCGTTCTCCTGTTCGTCAGCCTTCTTTCCTTCGGTAGTTATTTCGCCTACGACATCATCGGCGCCATTGCGCCGCGGTTGATCGAGGAATTGGGCGCGCAGCGCGAAACGGTAGGATCGTTCTACACCATGTACAGCATTGCCGCCATTCTTTCGGTGTTTATCGGCGGGCTGCTGATCGACAAGCTGGGGACGCGCAAGGCCAGCATGTTGTTTTCCATCCTGGTGCTGGTCGGAGCCGCGGTCGTTGCGTTTGCCCAGAGCATACCCATCCTGTTCGTGGGACGTTTCATCTTCGGCGCCGGCTCGGAGCCCCTGATCGTCGCGCAAAGCGCCATTCTTGCGCGGTGGTTCAAGGGGAAGGAACTCGCGCTGTCGTTCGGCATTGCGCTTACCGTAAGTCGGCTCGGGACGTTGTTCAGTTTCAACACCGGCGAGTTGATCGCCAGCCATTTCGGTGGCTACAGTTATGCGCTGTGGGCGGCGGTCATCTTTTGCGGAATTTCCCTTCTCGCCAATATCGTGTATATCGTGATGGATCGTCGGGGGGAGCGTATCTTGAAGTTGAAAGAAGAAGGAGCGGAGGAAAAGATCGTCTTCCGCGACATCAAGGCGTTCAAACCGAGTTTCTGGTACGTGACGTTGTTGTGCGTAACTTTTTATTCCGCCATCTTCCCGTTCACCGCTCTTTCGACGGACTTCTTCGCGGACAAGTGGGGGATCCCACGGATAGCCGAGGCCTCCGGCGGATTCATCTTCCAGGTATTTAACAATTTCTTCCACATGTTCAGCACCGCCGGTGGGATAACCTCCATCATCATCTTTGCCTCGATGGTGTTCGCCCCGTTTGCCGGTCAGCTCGTGGACAAGGTCGGCAAGCGTGCCACGCTTATGATCATCGGATCGCTGATACTGATCCCGAGCCACCTCGTCATGGGATTGACGGATATCTATCCCGTCTTACCCATGATTACGCTGGGCGCTGCGTT
>JAJRXL010000407.1 GCA_024276335.1 Bacteroidota bacterium | reverse complement strand
ATTTTGAATATGCACGGGAACCCGGCAGGCGGTTTCGGTGTCGAGGGAATGACGTATGTGAGATCGATGCGGGCGCCGTCGCTCATGACCAGCATGGTATCGACGCGGATCTGCGCGGTCAGCGGATGCCCGAGAACGGCCGCGACGAAAAGGAGAATGAAAACTCGGTGCATCGTGTCTTCCACGCGTACAGTTGCTATAATCACCTGCTTCTTCATATCAAAGTGCAGCGCTATTTCTGCGAGGTCCTCGCGAGTTTTTCCAGGACGAATTTCAGTTGATTGAGTTCTTTGCCGTACTTCGCCCAGGCGCCTTTCTTGAGATATTCCTGTGCGCGTTCATAGTGCTGCAAGGCCTCTTGCGTAAGTTTCCGGATCGACTTTGCCGGAGCTCGTTGCGTTTCTCCAGTAGCGGTGGCGGGTTTCTTCTCGTAGTCCTCCGTCCGTCCGAATACCCGGGCCAATGCCTGGTCGAGCGTGCGTTCCATTGACAGCCTGTTTCCGTACGCCACGATCACGCGTTTGAGTTCTGGCAGTTTGCCCTCGGTCGCTTGCAGGTACACGGGCTGAACGTACATGATATCTTCCTTGATCGGGATAACGAGGAGGTTGCCCCGGGTAACGCTGGAGCCTTGCTGGTTCCAAAGCGTGAGTTGCTGCGATATCTCCGGGTCCTGGTCGATGCGCGCGGAAACCTGCATGGGCCCGTACGTGAGTTCTTGCTTGGGGAATTTGAATACAAGCATCTTGCCGTAGTTATCGCCGTCGCTGCGTGCGCATAGCCAGGCCATCATGTTGTCGCGCTTGTTGGGAGTGTACGGCACCAGGAGAATGAATTCCTCGTCCTTTTCACCCGGCAGGCGCATGATGAGGTAATAGCTTTCCATCTCCACGACATTGTCGCTCAGCTTTTCGTTGGCGATGTTCCACAGGTCCTCCTTGTTGTAGAACACGGTTGGGTCTACCATGTGGTACGTCTCGAAAATTTCCGCCTGGATGTCGAAGAGATCCTGCGGATACCGGATGTGCTGGTGTAAAGTTTCAGGCATGTCGGCCATGTCGGTAAAAAGGTCCGGGAAAATGGCATAGAGAACCCGGATGATGGGGTCCTGGTCCAGATTGAACAAGTAGAATTTCGTTTCACCCGTGTAGGCGTCGATGATGATCTTGATGGAGTTGCGGATATAGTTAAAATCCCCGCGCAGCGGTTTTGAATACGGGTAGTACTTGCTGGTCGTATATGCGTCGTATATCCAGCACAGTTTGCCGTCGGCCACGACGAGGTACGGGTCCTGGTCGAATTGCAGGAACGGCGCGATCATACGCACGCGCTTGTGGATGGAGCGGTGGTACAGGATTCGGCTTTCCGGGGCGATGTAATTGGAGATCAGCAGGTTCAGGTCGCTGAAGTTGATGGCGAAAATAAGCCGGCGGAAAAAGCTGCCGATACTGACTCCCGCATCGGCCTTGTAGGTAGTCATGCGGTTGAGGTCGCCGAGAGGATAGTCGAATTCCTCGATGTTGCCCTTGACTACCACGGGCGTCTTGGTCTCTTCTCCGAAATAAATTTCGGGGCGCGTTACGTCCAAACCGACCGTTGAAACGGGAGGGATGTCCTTGATGAAGAATTCCGGCAAACCTTCCTGGGTGACAATATTGACGGGACTCATGCCAAGACCGTACCCGTGCGTGTAAACAAGGGTGAGGTTCACCCAGGTCTGGGCATTGCGGGGCAGCTTGTTCTGGTTAAGCTCCCGCGCGCTGAGCATGACCTGGCGGTAGCTTCCGTCGGGGAGGCGATAACGGTCGATGTCAACGTCGGGGAAATCGTAGTAAAGGCGTATGACCTGGAGCTGGTCGAGCGTGCTGGCCAGCGGGCGGTAATCCCACAGCATGATATTCCGGATTGTCGCGCTTTCCGAAAGCACGTCGGCGGAGGTAAGGTTGTGTGTGGGGGCGAAGTCCCGTTCCTCGATGCGGTTGAGGTCGTAGGCCAACCGGGTCAGGCGAATGTTGTTGGCGATGAACGGAAGTTCCTTCTCCTGCTCGTTCGGGTTGACGATGAATTTCTGCATGAGGGAGGGGAAGATGCCGTTCACCCCGATGGCGAAAAGGATGAAGACGGCAAAAACCTGGATCAGGCGCTTGACCTGGAGCTCCCGCTGGACGAGGAGGACGAAGAACCCGACCGCGGTCAGGAGGCTTATTACAGCCATGATCCAATAAGCGGGAAGCTGCGCGTTGACGTCTGTGTAACCGGCCCCGTAGAAACTGCGTGAACGCGTGGAATAGAGGATGTCGAAACGATTGAGCCAGAATCCAATGGCGATCAAGACGAAAATGACCGCGAGCAGCACGCCCATGTGTTTCCGTGTCGCACCGGATATTTTCACCTGGCCGAGAGAGATGGAGATGCCCTGCCGGATGAAGTGT
>JAJRXL010000406.1 GCA_024276335.1 Bacteroidota bacterium | reverse complement strand
GTGCTGTTCCCGCAAGCGGGTTCCTGGAGGGGTTTAGTGGTCGGAGGGGAGGGACGCTTTGGAGAGGAAGTTGCGGAGTGTTGAATGCGGAATTCAGGACGTCGGCGGTGTTTTTCCTTTCAGGCCTTCCGCCGGTATGCGGATGGAAAAAACGCTGCCCTTGCCGAGCGTGCTCTGCACGGCCGCCGAACCGCCGTGGACCTGGGCGATGTGCTTGACGATGGCCAGTCCCAGGCCGGTGCCGCCCTGCTCCCGGCTTCGGGCCTTGTCCACCCGGTAGAACCGCTCGAACAGGCGGTCGAAATGTTCCTCGGCGATGCCGATGCCGTTGTCACGCACCGCGATGACGATTTCTTCGCCCTGCCGCTCGGCGGTCACCGTCACCTGCCCGCCGGGGGAACTGTACTTTATCGCGTTGTCCACCAGGTTCACCACCGCCCGCTCCACCAGGGCCCTGTTCATGACCGCGGACAGGTTTTCATCACAGGCGATGTTGATCTCGATGTTCTTGCGCCCGGCCTGCTCCCGGCAATCCATCACCGCTCGTTCCAGCGCCGCGCGCACGGAAGTTCTTTCCATCCGGAACTCGGCGCGTTCTTCCTTCTGCTCGAGGCGCGACAGCTCCAGCAGGTCGTCGATGATAGCGTCGAGCCGGTCGGCCTGGCGGGCGATGATGGCCAGGAACTGCCCTATTTCGTCCGGGTCGCGCGCCCGGCCTTCGCGCAGCGTCTCCACGAATCCCTTGATGGACGTGATGGGCGTCTTGAGTTCGTGGGAGACGTTGGCCACGAAATCCCGGCGGATGCTTTCCAGCCTGCGGATATTGGTGAAATCATTGAGCATGATCAGCGCCCCGATATTGCCGCCGCCCTCTTCCTGCAAGCGCGTTCCGGTCATCTTGATGAAACGATCGCCGGTGCGGGTGGACAGCATGAGGTCGGCCTCGAGGAGGCGTTTTCCGGACAGCACTTCCCGGATGAAGTTGCAGAGGGTGGTATTTCGCACCACGGCCTGGATGGGTCTGCCGACGGCGGCGCTGCGGTCGATGGCGAGCATTGCGGCGGCGGCGGCGTTCAGGCTGATGACGCGCTCCTCGCCGTCCACGGCCAGGACGCCCTCGGTCATGCTGGATAAAATAGCCTCGCGCTCGTTGCGCTGCCGCTCGATGGTCTTCACGCGGTTATGAAGCTGTTTCGCCATGTGGTTCAGCGATTCGGCCAGGGCGGCCATTTCCTCCGTGCGGGGAAGGGGCAGCTTGTGGTCGAGCTCGCCGCCTGCGAACCGTTCCGCGCCGCGTTTCATTTCCTCCAGGGGCCGCACCATCCGTCGCGAGACCACGAAGCTGACCAGGGCCGCGATAAGGGTCACCACGAATCCCCCGATGATAATGCTCCACCGGATGTCGGAAATGGCTTCCTGGATGGAGGTGAGCGGCAGGGAGGTCCTGACGATAAGCCCGGTCTCGCCCACGGAGACGGGAATGGCAAGGTACATCATCTCCTGTCCCAGCGTGTGGCTGTAGCGGACCGAAGAGCCTGCGAGCCCTTCCAGCGCCGCCAGCACTTCCGGGCGGTCGCCGTGGTTGTCCATGACTTCCGGGTTTTCGTGCGAATCGCCCAGCACCTTGCCCGACCGGGCAATGATGGTGATGCGCGTGCCCGTGGCTTTGCCCAGTTTCCGGCAGATGTCGTTCAGAAGGGATGCGTCCACGTTTCCCCCGGCCGTAACCGTTGTGACCAGGGAACCTACCAGGACGGCCTCCGCCTTAAGCTCGGCGTTCTTTTCCTGGTAGTAGAAATCCTGGAAT
>JAJRXL010000405.1 GCA_024276335.1 Bacteroidota bacterium | reverse complement strand
TGATGGTTGATTACCGGCCGGTGATTCAGATTTCAGTAAGAATATAAAGATGGCTTCCCGCGTCCTTGGAACGCGGAGTTACGATTGGCGGAAGCGACCTGTCGTTACGCGTGGTTTTAACCCTCCGGTTCCACGTCGATGGATACGGCGAGTGTCTCGGGGTCGATGTGCACGTGGAGCACGTTCGGGCGGCTGCAAACCTGGCATTCTTCCATGTACGTTTGCTCCAACCCGGCCGTGACATCAACGTACACCTCGAACTCGTGCAGGCACCAGGCGCAACGAACAACCTGTTCCTCTTCGATATGTTTCAATGCGACAGGCATAGCAATCGGTTATAATCTAATATGAAAAACGCAGGGTTTCAAGACCCGCGGGGGTCTCGGGAGCGTAAATGCGTAAGTGCGTATATGGGTATATGGGTTTGTGGGTGAAGGGAAGGATGGACTTTCGGATTTCGGATTTTTGATATTGTCGCTCGTTATCGAAATCGAATTGGTATCGTGAGTGGATTAGAAGACTGGGACAAGGAGACCGGGAGACATGGTGAAGGGGGGATTTGAAAATTGAAGTTTGAGATTTGTGAACGTTTCAATGTTCCCACGTTCAAATGTTTTTCGAACACGATGGAGGACGAGTTGTACGTTCTTTCTTCGCGTCTTTAGCGATTAGAATCAACCGCAGAGAGCGCAAAGATATTTCCGCAAAGAACGCAGAGGGTGCTGATTAGAGATTTGAGGGAGAGTTGCATGAGACAAGGAGGGCGGGAGACAAATAGAATGAGGTTCGTGGTTCGAGCGTCCGTCAGTGAAGAAGTCATTCGGGACTTGATCCGGAATCGAAAACCGTTGAAACGGTTACAGCAGCATGTCGGTGTGAACGCAATCCCACGGATAAATCCGTGGGCTGTTTTTCCCTACGCGATCTGAGTCTGAAGCGTTTTTCTTTTGCGATCTCCGGTGCCTTCTTCGTGTCCTCTGTGGTTAAACAGAAGACAGGGACAGGGAAAACGGGAGACAAGGAGAGATGGCTCGTCGCACGAACGCCAACACTTTTTACTTGCGTTACGCGTCGTCCGTGGTAGTACTCGCCAGTTCGAAATCAATTTCTAGCATTCAACACATAGCATTGCTCGCCCCTGGTCCTTTTTGTGAGGGCGGTTGAAAAAGTCCCGCGTATTACGTAACGTTATCGAGTATTTTACGACCGCTCTCGTTTTCTCGTTCATCACGTTTCGGAAAGGTAATACCCGATGCCGCGTGTTTTAGCGGTGGAATCAAGTCCGCCTCCTGAAGTTGAAAACTTGTGTGGTCGAATATACCGAGGAACCTTCCCATGATCCGTTATTTTCGTTTTATGTACACCGGAGCCACCGGCCAGGCGCGTTTTTCTCTCCTGCGAAATTGTTGGTTCATTGTTCTCCTTGCGGCGTCAGCGTCAGCGCCGCTTTCCGCCCAGTACCCGGACTGGTACAACATCAACTCGTCGCACGGGTTGTTTCATCTCACGCTGGACGGCGATCACATCTGGGCAGCGGGCACTCTGGGAGGAGTTTCCCGGATCGACATGCAGAGCGGAAAGGTGGAATTTTTCACCAAGAGCAACAGCGGCGTTCCCTATCGACCCGTGCGGGACGTGCTCGTGGATCGTCGTGGTGTCACCTGGTTCACCATGAACGCCAGGTCCAACGGCTGGAACATGGAACCGGGGGGACTTCTCCGTTACGACGGCTCCTCCTGGGTTTTTCTTACCGTCGAGAATGGCGGGCTGCCGTTTGCGGGCCTCGACGAAATGGCGGTTGATTCGCAGAACAGGTTGTGGGTGATAGGATCCGGGAATCTTGCGGCATATGACGGTGTGAAATGGCAGGAGTTCAGGTCCGGTCCACCTCCGGGACGGTTGACCGCTCTCGCGGTCGATTCCCGGGACCGGGTCTGGATCGGCGGAGAATCCGGGCTGGCCGTATTCAACGGAACGGATTGGACGCACTTCGATAGCACGAATGCGCCCCTGCCCACGAATTTCGTGAGCGATATCGTCATTGATCCGTCCGGTGTCGTGTGGGTCGGGATGGAGTCGAATCAACAATGGGTGGGACCGCCGTACCTTGGCGGGCTTGCGCGATTCGACGGCGCCGCCTGGCAGGTGTTCGATTCCACCAACTCACCTCTCGTTCCACCGTACGTCGAAATGCTCGCCTACGATTCGACCGCAAATGCGCTGATGGTTGTGAATGACGAGCGTCTGTTGAAATTCGACGGTTCGCGCTGGAGCACGATCGGAACGCAGGGATTCGGCTATATACAGGATATCGTGGTGACATCGGAGGGCGTCCCGTGGGTCGCGGTCACACCGAAGCATACATCCGGTTACTACTCATCGCTTTCCGGGCTTCTTAAACGCGATGGCTCGGGATGGGTACGAGTTCCTCACACTCCTTCCGCGTTGCCGGGGGACTGGATACGGTCGATGGCCGTGGACCGGGAAGGGAGGCGATGGATCGCCACGGCGCACGGCCTGGGGGTCTTCGACGGCAGAAGCTGGGAGAACTTCACGGTAGCGAATTCGCCGCTTTCTGAAGGCTACAATCAGTTCGTCGCCGTCGATCCATTCAACCGGGCGTGGATCAATTCGCAAAACAAGGTTTTCGTTTATGATGGTACGCGCTGGGTGGAGATCATCCTTGAAAGTTTTCGGCGATTCAGTAGCATCAACGACGCGTTGTTCACGCCTGACGGCAAGGTCTGGTTGTGTACGAGTTTCGGTGGTCTTGCATATTTCGACGGCAGGAACTGGCGGTGGTACACGCATGAAAACTCGCCGCTTCCCAGCAACGTCATTACCGCGATCGAGCGCGATTCCGCGGGTGTGATATGGCTGGGAACGTGGTGGGGCCTTGTCGCTTTTAACGGATCGGAATGGCAAATCTACAACCGTGTTAATTCCCCCCTTGAAAGCAGTATCGTGACCGCGATGGTCCTGGATGCGCAAAACCGCGTGTGGGTTGGCACCGAATTCACCGGTCTGTACGTGTTCGACCGAAAAAACTGGACGCATTACTCGATAACCAACTCGAACTTACCGTCAAATTATATCACATCGCTTGCGGCCCAGGATGACGGACGCGTTTGGATCGGCACCAGGCCCAACGGCGATCAGAACCAGGTCGGCGGTTTGGCGCTGTGGAACGGAACGGATTTCACCGTATTCAACACCGACAACTCGGGGCTTACCAATCAATACATCGAGACCCTGATGCTTGATGGATATGGCAATTTGTGGGTTGGTACGTACTGGAGCGGGATCGCGGTGTACCGGGAGGGCGGGGTGATCCTGTTGAGCGCAGGCGCGGAGCAGCGCGGAGTCCCGTCGCGGATTTCGTTAGCGCCGAATTATCCCAACCCGTTTTCAAGCAGCACGTTCATCCCGCTGTCCCTTAAACCCGGATCGCGGGCGACGGCGCGCATCTTCAACGCTCTCGGGCAGGTCGTGCGGGAATGGCAAATAACCACGGGCGATTCCGGCATTACCTGGGACGGCCGTGACGATCACGGTAACCAGGCTCCAGGCGGCGTGTATTTCATCCGCGTCGTCTCGGGAGACGAACTTGTCGTCCGGCGCATGATGCTGGTGCGGTAAGTGCGTATGTGCGTATGTGTGTTTCTTCAAGACCGGGGACCGAGGACGGAAGATGAGTCAGAACGATCAAACGTTATAACGTTCCAACGTTTAAACGTTTTTAAAAGCTGCTGCGTACAAGTTACGATGGAGAAGTAGAACGAGACTGTCTCGAATCGAAATCGGTATCGTGATTGGATTAGACACTTTTTCCTATGATTCCTTTCACCTCCGCAGACTGCGGCGAACAGGTTGCGAATAATCAAAACTCCGCGGCTGTTCAGAAAATCGTTGAAAC
>JAJRXL010000404.1 GCA_024276335.1 Bacteroidota bacterium | reverse complement strand
CTGCTCAACATTCCCCTGGCCCTGGTGGGAGGCGTGGTGGCCCTGTGGATTTCCGGGCAGAACCTCTCCGTGCCTTCGTCGGTTGGGTTTATCGCCTTGTTCGGCATTGCCCTGGAAAACGGCATGGTGCTGGTCACGTACCTGAACCAGCTGCTCAAGGACGGCGTCCCCATGGACGAAACATCGGTTAAGGGAGCCAACTTGCGCCTGCGCCCGGTGCTGATGACGGCGCTCACAACGGCGTTGGGATTGATTCCATTGCTCTTCTCCACCGGAACCGGTTCGGAAGTGCAACGCCCGTTGGCCACGGTAGTCATCGGCGGACTGGTGACTTCCACCATCCTGACGCTCCTCGTCATCCCGGCGATTTACAAGTGGTTTGCAATCGACCTCCGGGTGGAAAGAAGACTGGATTAAGAAGAGGCGTTTTCATAATGTTCCAACACTGCTCCCGGCAGAAGAAAATCAGATGCCCGATTCGTGGACGATATCCTTCCAGGACTATGAAACCCCGGTCGGGCATCCGGTTTTCCATCAGTACGCTCACTAATCCATTTGTATGAATACCAGCACAAGAAGGAGTCTTTCATGAAACATATCATTGCCTACATCAAGCCGCACAAGCTGAGCAGCGTCACGATGGCCTTGCGGGAAATCGAAGGTTTGAGCGGCATGACCATCCTGGATGTGCGCGGATGTGGTAGGGGCTTTTGCGCCGGTGAACCCCGACCGGTCGAGGAAGAACTGTATGACTTTATCAAGCACGTGAAAATCGAGGTTTTCTGTCTTGACCGCTTGGTCGAGAAAGTCGTTTCGACGATCCTGGACAAGGCGCACACGGGCCTGAAAGGAGACGGAAAGGTCTACATCACGGATTGTGAAGACGCCATTCGTATCAGCACCGGCGAACGCGGCGAGGAAGCTGTCTGATGCGTAATCACTGATACATGATGCCCGACGAGGCTGAAATTGATCGACACGGATCGAACGCATTCGTGATGAATTCCACGCCCGGGAAAATCGCGCGCGGGAGATCGATGGCAACGACGCGCAGTCCTTGCCCCGTTAACCGACAGGGGTACATTCCGACGATTGTTCATACTATCCTGTTTCTTCCGTCTTCAATTCAAAAGGCTGTCATTCGGCACGTGTCCTCCGCCAGGATGAAGTCCAACCACGTTCCCGATTCCCGGCGGGAAAATGAAAGCATCAATGAAGAGGAGTACAGAATCATGAAACACGTTCTGCTTTTCGGCCTCGCTTTGAGCGTCATGGCGACCGCTGGATTCGCCCAGCAGAAGTATGCGCTATCCCTGGAAGAGGCGAAGAACCTGGCTCTGCAAAAGAGTCCGCTCTACCAACTTCAGGCGAAAAGAGTCGAGGCGCAAAAGGGTAGCTACTGGGCTGAAATGGCTCCGGAAAACCCGGAAGTCGGCGTCGAGTCGGAACAGATTCCGGCGGGCCGCCCTTACGCGCAATACGGGGAAAGGCGTGTGTACGTTACGCAGGTCTTCGATTTCCCCAGCAACTATTACTTTCGGCACGAGATGTTGAGCGCGAGAATCCGGGGCACGCAGTTCCAGCTTGAAGAAATGAAGCGCGAATTGATCTTCCAGGTGAAGAGCTCCTATTTCAACGTGCTACTCCAAAACGAATTGGTGACCCTGGCGAAGAAGAACGTGGAGCTGTCGGAGGATTTTTACAAACGCGCGAAGCGCAGCCACGAGCTGGGCGAAAGCGACCGGCTGACCATGTTGAAAGCCAAGGTCAACCTGGGCGAGGCGCGTAAACGGTTGAACAGCGTGCAAAAGGACCTTGACGCCGCCATTTCGAAGTTGCGCCAGGTGCTGGGTTTGAAGGCGAGCGATCCGCGGGCGATCGAATTAACCGATACGATCCCGGAAACGCCCGTGGAGTTGTCCTACGAGGAATTACGCAAGCGCCTTGCGAACCATCCGGCGCTGAAGGCGGCGCAGGCCGTTCGGCAGGAGGCGTTGAGCGCGAGCCGCCTGGCATATGGCGGTTTCCTACCCCAGATATCCTTGATCTATTACAACCAGGAAATCGAGAGGACGAATTACTGGGGAGGGGGAATCGGGCTTTCTTTTCCCCTGTGGTTCTTCGGACAAACGGGACGCGTTCAACAGAAGGAAGCGCAACTGGCAATCGCGGAGTACTTCGTGTCCGCCGAGGATCTGCGGTTACAGAAGGATCTCGACCAGGCGGTGGCGAATTTCCAGAAAGCGGCCAACGAGGTCAAGCTGTATCAAACCAGCTTGCTTGACGAGGCCGAGGAGGTGTTTCGCATCGCGCGAAGCAGTTACGCCGTCGGTGAAATCGGGTACCTGCAGTTCATCGACGCCCAACAAACGTTGATTTTTACCAGGGAGGGCTACCTGCGTTCGCTGGTCAATTATCAGATCGAAAAAGCGCACTTAACGAAACTGGTGGGAATGGAATTATGAGAATGAAATATCTTGTCGCCTTTACCTCGGCAGCAATTGCCGTTTCTGCGTTCTGGTTTTTTCTTCCCGGCTGCGGAAAAACGGGCGCCGACGAAGCGGAGACCGAACTCCTTGAAAAAAAGCACGAAGCCGAGGTCGTCCTGCCGCCCGAAGTCATCAAGGAGATCGGCCTCAGGGTCGGGACGCCCACGCGCACGATCCTGCGGCAGAAGTTCATCGCTCAGGGCAAGGTGGTGGTCAATCCCGACTACGTGGCCCACCTCAACAGCCTGGTTACGGGTCGTGTGCGTAAAATCTACGTTCAGATCGGTGATTACGTGAAAAAAGGCGAACCCCTCTTCGAGCTGGAAAGCCTCGAAATTGCGAATATCACCGCCGATTACATCCGTGCCAAGGCCGAGTACAATGCCCAGAAGGCGAATTACGAACGGATCAAGACCTTGCGAGAGGAAGATATCAAAGCGGAGAAAGACCTGATATCCGCCAAGGCGAAATTCGAGAGAGCCGAGGCCGAATTGAAAGCCGCCGCCGACCGCAAGTTGCATTCCCTGGGCTTCAGCGATGAGGACGTGGAAAACATGTACGGCTCGAAAGAACATCGCCGGGGAATCCTGGTCGTAAAAAGCCCGATAAACGGGTACGTCACCGAGCGCAACATCGAACTCGGCCAGCTTATCCAACCGGATACGGACATCATGAAAGTGATCGACAACACTCGCATCTGGGTAGAGGCCGGGGTGTATGAAAAGGACTACAGCCACTTGAAAATAGGCCAAACGGTCACCATCACGGCGACCGCCCTGCCCGGAAAGACTTACAAGGGCAAGGTCATCAAGGTCAACAAGGAGCTCCAGCCGGAATCCCGCACGTTCAAGGTCTTCATCAAGATCGAAAAAGGAAAAGCGGAGCTGATACCGAACATGTTCACGACGGTGGCTTTTGAGTACACGACTCCGGATTCCGTCATCGTTTTGCCGGAAGAAGCCGTTCAGTTTGATGGCACCGAGTACTTCGTCTTTGTCGCGAAAAGCCCAGGCACGTTTGTACGAAGAGAAGTGACGATCGGCGAAAAGATGGACAGCCTCGTGGTGATCAGGGACGGTCTCGAAAACACGGATCAGGTCGTTCTGAGCAAGGCTTTTCTCGTGAAATCGGAGATGGAAAAGAAATCATTCGGTGAAGGTCATGGCGACTGACGATTGTCGCGCGTGCGAGGCCCGGTTCTTTTCGAATCACGGGGCACGGCATTTCGGCAGCGAATAACGTAAGGAGAAGCGAGCATGATAAACAAGATTATTGATTTCGCCGCTCGACAACGGCTCCTGGTCATTGTTTTCACTTCCCTGCTGGTTGTCGTGGGCGTTATTTCCCTGAACAAAATATCGATCGATGCTTTCCCGGATGTTTCCCCGGTGCTCGTGCAAGTGTTTACCGAGGCCAAGGGACTCGCCCCGGAAGAAGTCGAAAAGCTGATCACGTACCCGATCGAGGTCGCCATGAACGGCCTGCCCGACATACGCGAGGTGAAATCCATCTCCAGCTTCGGCCTGTCCGTGGTATCCGTGTATTTTGAAGACAACGTGAATATTTACTTCGCCCGTCAATTGGTCTTCGAGCGACTCCAACAAGCGAGGGGCGATATCCCGGAAGGGTTGGGGAACCCGGAGCTGGGTCCGATTACCTCCGGCTTGGGACAGGTGTACCAGTACTACCTGGAGGGCAGGGACTATTCGCTGATGGAACTGCGGGAAATCCAGGATTGGATCGTCAAGTTCCAGTTGCGCACCGTTCCGGGAGTGACGGGAGTGCTCAGCTTCGGGGGTGAAGTAAAGCAGTACCAGATAAAACTCGATCCCGTGTTAATGCAGAAATACGACATCACCCTTGACGAGGTGTTGGACGTCGTAAAGTCGAACAACCGCAACGTCGGCGGGAATTTCATCGTGCGTCATTCCGAGGAATACCTGATCAGGGGCCTGGGCTGGGTGTCAACGCTCAAGGATATCGAGAACATCAAGGTCGTGCGCAGGAATGACATCCCGGTCTTCATCCGCGACATTGCCGAGGTTACCTTCGGACCGGAAATACGCCGCGGCCTGGTTTCCATGAACGACAGGGGCGAGGTCGTGTCCGGGATCGTCCTGAAGCTGCTGGGCGAAAACACCTCGACCGTCATTGAGAACGTCAAGAGAAAAGTCGAGCAGATCAATGCCATGCTCCCGGAAGGCGTGCAGATCATCCCCTATTACGACCAGGCAAACCTGGTGAAAAAAGCGACCGATACGGTAAAGGACGCCCTGCTGGAGGGAGGAATCCTGGTCTTCATCGTCCTTCTCCTGTTTCTGGGCAACTTGCGAAGCGCCTTCATCGTCACGCTCACCCTGCCCATCGCCGCCCTTACCGCTTTCATCCTCATGTATTACATGGACATGTCGGCCAACCTGATGTCGCTGGGAGGATTGGCCATCGGTATCGGCATGATGGTGGACGGTTCGATCGTGATGGTGGAAAACATCATCCGGCATTTAAGCGAAAGGAACGTCAGCGGGAGCAAGACCATCCCCGTAATTCTGCGGGCGGCCAGGGAGGTCGGTCGCCCTATCGTATTCGCCATTTCCATTATCATCATCGTCTTCCTGCCGCTGTTTACCCTGCAGGACGTGGAAGGGAAGCTGTTCAGCCCCATGGCGTTTTCCATCAGCTTCGCCATGCTGGGCTCGCTCGTCATGTCCCTGACATTCGTGCCGGTCCTGTGTACCTATTTTTTCAGCAAGGGAATAAAGGAAAAAAAGAACATCCTCGTCGGCTTCCTGCAGTCGATGTACATACCGCTCCTGGAGAAAGTCCTGAAGAACCGCGTCAAGGTCACCATTGTCGCCGTGCTTTTACTTGCAGCCAGCCTGTCCCTCGTGCCGTACCTCGGAACGGAGTTCGTGCCGATCCTGGACGAGGGGACGCTTTCGGTACGCGTCACGTTTGCGCCGAGCACGTCGTTGCAGCAGGCGGCGGAAATATCCCAGGCGATGGAACCTCTCTTGATGGCCTTCCCGGAAGTGAAATACGTCATATCGCGTGTCGGACGCGCGGAGGTGGGCGGCGATCCCGAACCCGTCAATAATTCGGAAATCTACATCATTCTCAAACCTGAGGAAGAGTGGACGGTCGCGGATAAAACGGAGCTGGTTGACAAGATGCGCAAGAAATTAAGCCAGTTTCCCGGCGTATTGCTGAATTTCACGCAGCCGATCCAGATGCGCGTTGACGAGCTGCTGAGCGGCGTGAAAGCACAATTGGCCATAAAGCTCTTCGGAGAGGACCTGGACGTCCTGTCCCGAAAGGGGTCGGAAATACAGGCCGTGGTGGCCTCCATTCCCGGCGCGGCGGATGTTCAACTGGAGCAGATCTCCGGGAAACCGCAAGTGCAAATCAAGGTGAATCGCGACCGAATCGCCAGGCTGGGGATGAACGTGGACGAGGTACAGGAGGTGATCGAAACGGCTATCGGCGGTTCGACCGTCGGACAAGTATTCAAGGGACAGAAGCGGTTCGATATCTTCGTGCGATACAAGAAATCGTTCCGGGATGACGTGGAAAAGATCAAGAACATCCTGATTTCAACGCCGGACGGAGGACGCATTCCGCTCATCCAGGTCGCCGACGTGCGCCTGATCGTTGGACCGAAGCAGATCAGCCGTGACAACAGCCAGCGGCGCATTTCCATCCAGTGCAACGTCGAAGGGCGGGACATGGGAGGCTTCGTTGCCGAGGCACAAGATCGAATCGCCCGGGAGGTCGACCTGCCGCCGGGATACTACATCACGTTCGGCGGGCAGTTCGAGAACCAGCAACGGGCCATGGCCAGGCTGGCGCTCATCGTTCCCCTGACGATCCTGCTGATTTTTATCCTTTTATTTTCTACATTCAACTCGGTGCGGAATGCTTTCCTGATCATAATGAACGTGCCGTTCGCGATGATCGGCGGTATCCTGGCCCTTTTCGTGTCAGGGCTCTACCTGAGCGTGCCCGCCTCGGTGGGATTCATTGCCTTGTTCGGCGTGGCGGTCTTGAACGGCGTCGTCATGGTATCCTACTTCAATCAGCTTCGGGACGAGGGTCTGGACTTACACGACGCGGTTGTCACCGGCGCCCGGTTGCGCCTGCGCCCTGTGCTGATGACCGCCCTGGTGGCCAGCCTGGGATTGGTTCCCTTGCTGTTTTCCACGGGCACCGGCTCGGAAGTCCAGCGTCCGCTTGCAACCGTGGTCATCGGCGGCTTGTTTTCCTCCACCTTGCTGACGTTATTCGTCCTGCCGGCCTTGTACGGCTGGTTCGAGAAAAGGAGAGTGGAGTTTTGACCGGGTCCATTGACCACCGAAGCATGGGAAACGCTTCGGAACAGTCCTGCAAAGAGAATGATATCCGTGCAATTTCGAACCGGCACGAGTTTTCGTAGCTTCAACAGCGTTTAACAGAGGAGGTGACGACATGCTGGAAATCAAGGCGTACATTCAACCGTTCATGCTGGACAAGGTGGAAGCGGCCCTCAAGAAGCTTCACATCCACGGGATATCCGTATGCGACGTGCGGGGTTTCGGCCGCGAGAAAGACGAGAGCTTTCCCCATTACTACCAGGACTACGTCGTTGAATTTACACCCAAGATAAAGATCGAGATCGTCTGCCCCGACGGGGATGTGGACAAGATCGTTGACTGCATCTACCGGAACGCCCACACCGGCCGGCGGGGCGACGGCAAGATCTTCGTAACCCAGGTTTTACGGGCGAAGAGCATCCGCACGGGAGAAGAAGGGGAAAAAGCAATTTGACGCGGACGGGCAGATGACCGTGACGAGGCGCGCGCTCGAAGAACAAACGCTTTCAATGCGGAGGGCCACG
>JAJRXL010000040.1 GCA_024276335.1 Bacteroidota bacterium | reverse complement strand
TTGCCCGCAAAAGAAAGGAGGGATGCCTCGTCACATACGCCGTCCAAAGAGTCAATGAAGACCTTGGCTGCGGTTTTTTCATCGGAGAGGGGTTGGCCACCGCTGCGTTCAAGCACGAGCGCAACCGAAAAGCAGGAAGCCGTATCGGGAAAGTTCGTCACCGTGAAATCGTTTATCAGCTTCCCGTCTTCCCTGAGCGTCATATTCTTCTTGGCAAATTGATTGAGCAGATTTCCGTTACACCTTGCCTGGAAGAATAATTTCACGTCCGGAAAAGTATGCGAACGAATCGCAGAAAAACTCAGTCGTGGTTGAGCAAAGAGCATGCTCGATGAAGCAAACAACAGAAGAAGCATTGCACTCAATCGCAATCTTATCGTTGCTACATTATTCATCATGCTATTCTTCTCCTTTTAGAATGAATCCTTGCAAGAATCTATCACACTGTCGCCGACATCGAAACCGGTTGGCGCACAATGACTGGATTAGTGACAACACGGAGATGCGCAGGTTGGGATTTGATGCTTCCACAATCATTCTTCAACACTACCCGGTATTGCCCATCGTCCCGGTGGGTCATCGGTCCCACAACAAGAGTATCGGAGGTCGCCCCGGGGATATCAACGCCGTCTTTTTGCCACTGATACGAAGAGACATTTATGGCTTGCACGCTCAAGCGCGCAGTGTCCCCCAGACAGGCATCAATAGATTGAAGTTGACCGGTTATGCGCGGCGTGTCACGAACGACAAGAGAGGCGGGGGAAGAATAAATCGTATCGCACTTGTTTCCAACCGCCAAACGGTACCGCGTGCTGGTTTGAGATACGTCTGTGGCCCGCACAATAAGCGTATCCTCGTTTGCACCTGGTATATCATTGTATACCGCGCTTCCGACCACGGATTTCGGCCACTGAACAAAGGTTAACTGTTCTCCCTTGTGCACGCCTACGAAAACCGCCTGTCCGCCTTTGCAAACCGTGAAGCTGTATGGCGAGATACTGACCTGAGGGCCGGTTATAATCCTGAGTGACACCGTATCGGAATAGGTGTCGCCACATGTGTTAAAGAACCGGGCGCGGTACAGGTTGCCTTCCATGCTGTCAACCACGTTCGTTAACGATAACATGAAAGCCGTCTGGTAAAGACGAAGGACACATTGGACGCAAACGCACTGAATGACCGCCGGGGGAAAAGTGTCATATCACACCTTAATTGAACGATGGCTCGCACGCGCCGGATAAGACGAGGACAGCGCCATTGGCAATATTCTGGGAATACAAAGAGCATACTGCTCCGTTGATAAGAGGTATTACGCGAGCTTTTGCTGTAAAGTAGCAAGATCAAATGCGGAAAGCAAGACACGACGCGAATGCATCACCTGGCACAAGTCCGTGCGAGATGAAATTATCCTGCCGACACAGTTCTTTCACACGTGATAGGGAGGTATGTACCGTCAAAAGCCCGTCCGGGAATACGAACGGCCTCTGGTTTAACAAGGGGTGTGATCGGCGGAAGGGCTATTGCACCGTGTAAGAAAGCAATTCCGCAACGGTACCGTTCCGCCCCTGCCCCATGATCGACAGGCCACCCGACTCCTGGCGCACCTGGGAAATGCCGCGCACGAGATATGTCTTGACGGGAATATCCAACTCCATATCCGTGAGCACGGGTGGGATTGAAGGAGTAAACGTGATCTTGAGCTTGGCATTGATGTCGCACCTTGTCGCACCGGTGTACGATTTACCACCCGCGGTTACGTCTTCCTGACCCACGGTTTTCCCCGTAACCGTCACTTCCACCGACATGGTGACCGTAAACGGACCGGCCGGAATATCCTGCGTTATGTGTTGCGTATAAAGGCTCCAGGAAGGCGTTCCAGGTTTGAGAAATTCGACCCAAATCGACGTCGCAAGATGAGAAGGGCCTTCGTCGATGGGTGTGAGGCTCGTATCAACCAACGCCCACAGGTTGTCTCCTTCCGCGTAGTAATACGCCGTGTCCGCGCCTTCTTTCTGACTGGTAGTAACATACATGTATGCATCTTTTCCTTTGAGATTTGCCTGACCGGCAATAACAACCTTGACCGTATCTTCGGTCCCCGGAATTTTCTGATTCGTCAGGGAATCGACCTCATACTTCAAGTACGTCCACGTGTTGCCGACCGTCATGGGAAAGAAGGAGTCGTTTGTAGATGGAGATGTAGGACCGTCGTCACTCGAGCAGGAAGCAAGTATCATGGAGAGAACAATAGATAAGACGAAACTGGAATAAACATACCGTTTCATGGTTTTCACCTGTATTTATTTTATGGTAGAAATAGACTGCGCATGATGGCGCGCCCGGTAGGACTCGAACCTACGACCCTCTGCTTAGAAGGCAGATGCTCTATCCACCTGAGCTACGGGCGCCTGTCCGGATTAATTATACTAATCATCCTCCTCAAGCGCAATCCTGGACGGAAGAGAAAACCGAAAAGACGGAATGGACTTATCTGGGTTCGGCTCCGATAATATCAGCGAGGACTCGTGAGAGCTGTTCCACAGTAAACGGCTTCTGCAGGAAAACCACGTCCTCGGATTCAATCAACTCCCGGGCTTCTCCTTCCGGGTAATACCCCGAAGTGATCAACACCTTGACGTTCTTATATGTATCACGAATCTGTTTGTAGATTTCAATTCCCGAAATACCGGGCATCAACACGTCGAGAATAATGCACGACACGCGATCCGCGTGTTTTTCCAATAGTGGCATGACATCATTCCCGTCCGGCGTATCGATGACCGAGTAGCCGAGAGCCTCCAGGATTTCCTTCGTCACTTCCCGCATGACGTCTTCATCGTCGGCAAGAATGATCATTCCCGAGCCCTGTTCCGGTTCACGTTCCTCGCGCCGTGGTTCGGCAATCACGGGTTCGCTGGCGGCAGGAAAGTATAAACTGAAGACCGAACCCCGATCGACTTCAGATTCCACGTTGATATAACCGTTGTATGCTTTGACGATACCGTACACCATGGCGAGACCCAATCCCGTGCCCTTTCCCTTCGGCTTGGTGCTGAAGAAAGGCTCGAAAATGTGCGATTTGATATCCGGCGTCATGCCCACGCCGGTATCGGCAACCTCGAGCAAGACGTACGGGCCGGGCTGAAGCACGCGCCCTAACTTGCTGCCGTCCCGCTTGACCGTGACGTTGGCGGTAGTAATGGTCAGCGTGCCTCCCTCGGGCATTGCATCGCGGGCGTTGATGCACAGATTGAGCAGACAATGTTCAAACTGTGCGCTGTCACCCTCGATCGTCCACAATCCCGGCTGCAGGGATTTTTCCACGGTGATGTGTTGCTGGAACGTGCGTCCAATAAGCTCGATGACAGAATCGACAATCGCATTGAGATCGACGGATTCCACCTTCCTGCCCCCCGCTCGCGTAAAGCCCAGTAACTGCTCGGTGAGCGCCGCCGCCCGGCGGGCCGACTTCTCGATTCCATCCACCGTGGACTGAAGCGGACTGTCCTTGCCGAGTCTCATGCGCATGAGCGACGTAAACCCGATAATCCCCCCCAGCAGGTTATTGAAGTCATGAGC
>JAJRXL010000403.1 GCA_024276335.1 Bacteroidota bacterium | reverse complement strand
GCCTTCCTGGTAGTGGCAATCGCCGAAATGGCAGCCGGAGACGAGTACGCCGTCCGCTCCCTTCCGGAACGCTTTCAGGATGAACTCGGGGTCGATGCGCCCGGAGCACATGGTGCGGATGATCCGGACGTTGGGCGCCGTTTTCATTTTCGCGACACCGGCGAGATCGGCCCCGGTGTAGCTGCACCAGTTGCAGAGAAAACCGATGATGCGAGGTTCAGACGCCATCTCTACCTCCTTTTCCCGTGATGAAGCCGGGCACGTACCGCCGGGGTGCACGGGCGACTGCGCGTGCAATTGACGATAGGCAGGAACGATGCCGACAAACGTATATGAGGAGAAGCCGCATGATCATAGTGTCACACCTCCAACAATGCTTCGAGTTCCATTTCGATCTGGTCGTTCGTAAAGCCCATGCCGGTGATCGCCGAGGCGGGGCAGGCGGCCACGCACGTTCCGCAACCCTTGCACAAGGCTTCGTTGACCATGGATATTTTTCGCTCCTCGTCCCAGGTGATGGCCTTGTAGGGACAGAGGTCGTTGCAGATCCGGCAGCCGCCACATGCCTCTTCGTCTATCACCGCGCGCACCGGGTCGATCTCCACTTCGCCCTTGGAAATGAGGGAGAGGATGCGAGCGGCGGCGGCGGAAGCCTGGGCCACGCTGTCCGGAATGTCCTTCGGTCCCTGGCAGGCGCCCGCAACCATCACGCCGTCCGTGGCCGTGGCCACGGGATCGAGCTTGGGATGTCGCTCGAGGAAGAACCCGTCGGGGCTGCGGGAGATGCTCAACGTCCGGGCGAGGTCGCCCGCGTCGTGCTTGGGAACCAGGGCGGGGCAGAGAATTACCATGTCCACGGGGATTTCCCGGTGCTTTCCGATCAGCGTATCCTCGCAATGAACGAGCAGCACGCCCGCTTCCTCGCCCGACCATCCCGCTTCGACGATCTCGGCCACCCGTCCCCGAATGACGTTGGCCCCTTCGTCCAGGACGCGCGAGTAAAATTCCTCGTAGCCTTTTCCGAAGGCGCGCATGTCGATGTAGAACTGGTACACCTCGGCGCTGGTTCGCTCCTTGACCAAGTGGGCGAACTTGAGGGCGTACATGCAGCAGACGCGGCTGCAGTAGCGGTGGTAGCGTTCGTCGCGGGAGCCGATGCAGTGGAGAATGGCCACCGCTCGTGGTTCCTTGCCGTTTTTGAGGAGGATCTTTCCGCCGGTGGGACCGGTGGCGTTCACGATCCGCTCGAACTCGAGCGACGTGTACACGTTGTCCAGTTTCCCGTAGCCGTACTGGGGCATCACCGACGGGTCCATGAGGTCGAAGCCGGTTGTCGCCAGGATCTGGCCCACCTCGATTTCTTCCTCGGTTTCCTTCATGTTGTGGACGATGGCTCCGGGTTCGCAGACCCTCTCGCACTCGTAGCACTCGACGCAGACGCCGCAATTCAGGCACCGGCTCGCTTCCCGCTGCGCCTGTTCAACGCTGTACCCGAGGTTGACTTCCCGGTAATCGCGGATGCGTTCCGCGGCATCCCGCTGGGGCATGCTGATTCGCTCTTCCCGTGGCGTATCCTCGTACCGCGGCGCGTACGGGTGGGGTTTCTCCTCGAATCCCTTCCGGGGATTCGCCGGGGGCATGTGAGTTTCAAAATCCTGGAGAGGGTCATTGCGCAAGTACTTATGCATGGCTTCGGCCGCGCGGCGTCCCTGTCCCATGGCCTCGACGACGGTCGCGGGTCCGAGAACGATATCGCCACCGGCGAATACGCCGGGCACATCGGTTTGCATCGTCTCGGCGTTGACCTGGACGGTGTCCCATTTCGTGAAGTTCAGCCGCGGCGCGCCGTTCGAACCTTCAGCGGGTTTCGGGTACCAGGCCACATCGGGTTGCTGGCTGATGGAAACGATGACCTGGTCGAATTCCAGGTCGTGCTCGGAACCGGGGACGGGCACCGGGCGCCGTCGCCCGCTGGCATCCGGTTCCCCCAGTTGCATGGTAATGCACCGGACACCCCGAACCTGCTCCCGTTCACCGAGTATTTCCACCGGCGCTGTGAGGTACCGGACTTCGACTCCTTCGGCAATGGCGTCTGCCAGTTCGTCCTCTTCGGCGGGCATTTCTTCGCGTGTGCGCCGGTAAAGAATCGTGACTTCGGCGCCCTCGCGGCGGGCGGTACGGGCGGTGTCGATGGCCGTGTTGCCGCCACCGATCACGGCCACCTTGCGCCCGGTCTTCTGTTCCAATCCAAGGTTGATGTTTCTCAGGTAATCGACGCCGCTGATGACGCCTTCCAAGTGTTCTCCGGGGACGTCGAGCGTAAATCCCTTGTGGGCGCCGGTGGCGATGAACACGGCGTCGTACCTGTATCCGTTCTTGCCTTCGAGCAAATCGTCGAGGGTGAAGTGCTTCCCGAGTTCCCGGCCGGTCTCGATGCGAACGCCCATCTTTTCGATGTACTTGATATCATGCTCGAGGATGTCGCGCGGGCACCGGTACGTCGGAAGCCCGACCGCCAGCATGCCCCCGGCCACGTTGTGCTTTTCGAACACCGTTACCTTG
The DNA here is from genome assembly GCA_024276335.1 of Bacteroidota bacterium. Lineage (GTDB taxonomy): Bacteria > Bacteroidota > Ignavibacteria > SZUA-365 > JAADGX01 > JAADGX01. Next base: position 3,171 of record JAJRXL010000403.1, on the reverse strand, counting down.
TACCCCATGCGTGCAAGATCGAATGCAGCGGTCAGTCCCGCGGGGCCGGATCCGATAACGGCGACGGATTCCTCGAAGTCGTTTTCTTTGGGAGGAGGCTCGACTTCTCCGATGTTTTCACGCTCCCAGTCCATCAGGAATCGCTTGAGGTCACGGATGGCGAGAGGCTCGTCCACGCTGCCGCGGTTACACTGCGACTCGCACGGGTGGTAGCACACGCGACCGCAAATGAATGGCAGGGGGTTTTCCTTTCGCACCAGTTTGGCCGCTTCCGCGAACCGTCCTTCCCGCACCAGGGCGATGTACCCAGCCGCGTCCTGGTGGATTGGGCAGGCTTGCTTGCAGGGCGGGCGCTCGCGTTTCTCGATGACGAACGTGCCGGGAACGGCCTGGGGAAAAACCTTGTGGATGGCGGTCCGGTCCTGCATCATCATGTCGAACACGCTGGGGACGTTGATGGGGCAAACCTTGACGCATTCCCCGCACGACGTGCATACGTCGGTGACGTACCGCGGTCTCGTCTTAACGGTGACGGTGAAATTTCCCATGTAGCCCTCGACGTTCTTCACTTCGCTGCACGTGAGCAGTCGAATGTTCTTCCGGTGGCTGACGGAAACCATTTTCGGCGTGAGGATACAGGAGGAACAATCGAGCGTGGGGAAGGTCTTGTCGAAGCGCGCCATTTGACCCCCGATGGTCGGCTCACGCTCGACGAGCACCACTTCGTTGCCGGAGTCCGCCAGTTCCAGCGCGGCTTGAATTCCCGCAATACCTGCGCCCACGACAAGGGTCCGCGGGTTGATGGGAACCTGCCTAGGCGTCATGGGCTGGTGGAGGGCGACCCGCCGCACGGCCGCCAGCGAAAGCGCTTTCGCCTTGTCGGTAGCGGCGGCGCGGTCGTCGTGAACCCAGGCGCACTGTTCCCGGATATTCGCCATCTGGAAGAGGTAGCGGTTGAGGCCCGCTTCCTCGCAGGCAGTGCGGAAAGTCAACTCGTGCATAAGGGGGGAGCAAGCGGCAACCACAACCCTTGTCAGGTCGTATTCGGCGATGTCGCTCTTGATCATATTCTGCCCGGCGTTCGAGCACATGAACTTGTAGTCGCGCGAAATTTCCACCTGGGACTCCCCGGCGATGAAGTCGCGTACGGATTCCACGTCGACCGTATTCGAGATGTTTATTCCGCAGTGGCAAACGTAAAAACCGATTTTCTCAGGCATGAGACACCTCCCTGGTTCTCTGGATGACGTCCTTGAGTCGCTGATCGATCGGGATGTAGTTGAGATCGAAGCCGAGCTTTTCGGCGGGGATACCGAGAGCAAGGCCGAGAAGCTGGGTGAAGAAGTAGGTGGACATCGGTTTGGCTTCGGGATAGAGTTTCCGGACCTGCTTCAGGTGCAGGTCCAGGTTGGCGTGGCACATCGGGCAGGTCGTCGAGATGAGGTGCGCTCCGTTTTCCTGGGCGCAGCGCATAAGGTCGGTAACCAGCCTGACGGCGATGTCTTCCCACGTGTACATAAGCATGCCGCCGCAACAACGGACCTTGTGCGGAAAGTACACGAGCCGTGCGCCCAGGGTCGCAAAGAGCTTGTCCATGAAGACCGGGTCCTCGGAATCATCGAACGACGATTCACCGCGGGCAATCTGGCATCCGTAGTAGGGGGCGATGGCAAAACCGTCCAGCGGCACTTTCACCGTCTTGCGGATTTTGTCCAGTCCGACGTCGTTGACCAGGACTTCCAGCGGGTGCCGGACCCGGACGGTTCCCTTGTACGAAAGGCCAACCGCTCCAAGGGCCTCGTTGATTTTATCACTGAGTTCGGTGTTCCCTTCCAGCATGTGATGCGTCTTGAGGAGGATGGTGAAACACGAGGAACAAGGGGCGACAATATCCAGGTTCGAGAGTTCGGCAAGCGCCAGGTTCCGCGCGCTTACGGCCAGCGAGACGGTTTCTTTTACCGAGAAATAAGCGGTGGCGCCACAACAGTTCCAGTCTTCCAATTCCACCAATTCGAGGTCTAGGCAGCGGAATACCTCGCGCAGGGAGCTGTCGTACATGCGGGAGGAAGATTCCAGTGAGCAGCCGGGGTAATATGCGTATTTCATGATAGCTCCTTTGTCACTCAGTCGTGGACGGAGATTTCGAGGACCGCGAGGAAACCTTGTCGATGGCGCGGTAGCCGACGGTGTCCGGGCGGTATTCCGGGCTGAAAATCTCTTTCGGCACTTCCAGTCGCTCGGCGTGAGCAATGATGAGGCGAATATCCTTGAGGGCTTTCTCGACGCGGGGAGGCGTAAACGTTATGCGCCGTCGTTTCATCATGGCGAGGCCCAGGCTTGCCATGCGCAACAACTGCAAGGGATTTGTGCGGAGGTAGTACCGCATCATCAGGCCCAGTTCGTGGTTGCGCCCGTACTTGTTGATGATATCGACAAAGATTTGGGGTAGCTTGTGGGCGCCGTCATGTTCCAACGTGATGTCGGAATCGATTGCCAGTCGTTTCAGGGAGTAGATGATGTCCGTGACCCGAATGCCCTGCGGGCACCGTTCGGTACAGGCGTAGCAGGAAGCGCAAAGCCATATTGTCCGACTGTGCAGGATGGTCTCGATGTCGCCGGCGCGAAAGTGGGCGATGAGCTCACGCGGCATGAGATCCATGGCCCAGGAAACGGGGCAGGAGCCAGAGCACGTGCCACACTGGATACAGCGGTGAAGCTTCTCTCCTCCGGGAATATCATGGATGCGCTGGAGGAAAGCCATTCTCAGCGCTCGTTCGCGAAGAGGGAGTTTGCCGGGTGTGTAGTTACGATCCGGAGATTTTTGTACCATGATGTTTGCTCTCAATAGTGCACGTAATGTGAGGCTGTCTCATCAACTTGCAGCTCGATCTCTTGGGCGATGCGTGTATGTCATTCGCCTACAATATAATCATAAACGCCATTAATACCAAAAGACGCTTATATCTTTTTCTAATTTAAAACTCCGCCTTGCAGAGCGACCTGGAAGGCGGAATGTGCTTAGCCGGGGTGAACATAAACGACGGAACGTCTTCCTGCGCACTCAGGCTACCGGGGGAGTATCTAGGATGTTCAAGTACTGGTGGAGTTCTTCATCCGAAAGATGGTGATCCTCCAGTTTACCATCGAAATAGTCCGCATACGCCGACATGT
>JAJRXL010000402.1 GCA_024276335.1 Bacteroidota bacterium | reverse complement strand
GGGAATAAAAATTGTCTGGCATGTTCGGGAACCTCTGGCCCGGGGATACCTTGGAGCACGGCGGGCCGTTGTGCGTCGTTGTATCCATCGCTATGCCGACGCCGTTATTCCCATTTGCAAGTATGACGCCGAGCAGCTCGTCCCGTCCGAAAAGATCCACGTGGTATACAACTTCATCGACTTCTCCGTGTTCGACCGCAAAGCGGATGGCGACGCCGTTCGCGGCAGGCACGGGATCGGCCCGGATGAAAAGGTCGTGCTGATGCTGGGTGGAGTGAACCCGATCAAGGGGACGCGGGAGTTTGTCCGGGCGGCGGCGCGCGTTCTCGCTGAACATTCGGACTACAGATTCATCGTGGCGGGAGAGGTACCGGGAAAAACCCTGCGGACGATATTGAGCGGAAGGTGGACGTATGCGCAGGAGGTTCACACTCTTGCCGAAGGAGTATCGCCCCGGGAGAAGATCGTTTTTACCGGCAACGTCTCGCCTGTCGTTTCCTACATTGCCGCCGCGGACCTCGTTTGTTTTCCTTCCACGGTTCCACATTTCGCCAGGCCGATTATCGAGGCAGGCGCCATGGCCAAGCCGGTGATCGCCTCGGACCTCGGGGGGCCCCGCGAACTCGTTGTCCCGGGAAAGACCGGTTTGCTGGTGGAGCCGGGAAACCCCGAGGCGCTGGCGGATGCCATTACCGCGATCCTGGAAAATCCTGAAACCGCATCCTCGATGGGAGAAGAAGGATACCGGTTTGCGCGGGAACATTTCGACGCGGAGAGGAATATTCAGGAAATCATGAACATCTACGCGCGGCTTGATTGATCCCCCTCGTGTGATGCCCCTTTTATTTCAGAAGATTCTTTGATACTTTCAAGAGATATATTTTCTGTGATCCACAGGCATACTGGAGCTCTTATGTTTCGAATGACATCATTTCTTTTCCTGGTGGTCATCATGATCGCCCAAGTGGCGTTTTCACAAACGGCCTGGATCGCCGACGATTTCGACGACGGGCTTGTCGATGGTTGGAAACAGCTCAACGGGAGTTGGTCGGTTCAGGATTCATACGTGCGATCAGGCGGCGGTCAGCGATCGTACTTGTTGAATACGAAGTACATCATGCGGACGAAGCCGTATTACATAGAAGCCAGAATTGGGAACGGGAAGGGGGGGATTATCTTTTGCCTGAACGACTACTCCGCCCCGGTCATGGCGCATTACGCGGTCTTGGAAAATCACGAGATGGTGACGGGGTACTTGAATTACAACGGTGAGCCCATCGTCACGCGTCGCGTCTCGTACGTGTCGCCCAAGGATGGATTCGTGACGCTCAAGATCGAGGTTGATCCCGTCAAGCGTACCTATTCCGTCAACGTGCAGAACCAGGAGCTGGTGCTGGAAGCGCTCAGGTATCGCTCGGGGTACGCGGGTTTGACATCGCTGGGCTCGGGATTCAAATGCGATTTCTTCCAGGTTGTGGGGTCGCAGCCCATGGATGTTCCCTCCGAATTATTGAAAACCGCCCAGACCCAGATCGACCACCTTGAATACATGACGTTATTGAAAGACAACATCGTTGTTTCCAACCCCGTCGTGGGCATAGTGCAGTGGTTGAACAGCATCGGGGAGTACACGCTCGAAGTCGCCTTGCAGGGCCAGCGCTCCGAACCGCGGGGCACGGCTTTCCTGAAAGACAATACCATGCTGGTTGTTGACGGGGGCGAGAACGCGATTCGGATGTATAACCGGGAAGCGGAGCTGGAGCGTATCTTCAGCGGCTCGCTGAAAGACCCGCGCGATATTGCCGTGGATGCGAATGACATGATTTACGTGCTGGACCGGGAAGGCGTCAAGGTCTTTGACAAGTTCGGCAAAGAACAGGATGGCGGCGCCAAGGGGTTGTTCAAGAATGCCCGGCACATGCTCTACACCGCGAACGGATTGTACGTCAGCGACGAGCGGGCGGCGAAGGTCTTTCTCCTCGATCCCCAGGGGCTGTCCGTGCGCAAGGAATTCAAGGACGGATTTGTCCATCCGGCGGGCATGGCCTTTGATGAAACAACGAATGTTCTCTATATCGCCGATCCCGGCGCCAACGTGGTTATCAAGTACAACAAGGACGGCGTCCTCGAAGATTACATCGACCCTGTCACGATTAACGGGTTCATCTCGCCACGCTGCGTTCTCGTGACCGATGAAAGCATTATTGTCGGCGATTACGAGCGCATCCTCATCTTTCGGAAAAATTCGCTCACGGTTCGTCCCAGTCTCGAGATATTCGCCACTTACGAATAATGCGCCTCTCTCTTCCATACGGAGAGAGCTCGCAGACAGCAACGATTGACCATGCCGGCGAATGCCGGCATCTTTTTATCCGTTCTGTTCCGGGGGCGCGTTCTGCAGGCGCCTTGCTGGACGTGGCGCTGGAGCACCCTGTTTCCTCGCCGACCCTGGCCGAGTTTCTCACGGGAGGCCGCCGCGTCGCCGTGCTCGTCCCCGACAAGACCCGTTACTGCATGCTGAATCGTCTCCTGCCGTTGGTGCTGAATCGCGTTCACGAATCCGGGATCGCCAGCCGCGATGTGACCATCGTCATTGCCAACGGGACTCACGCGCCTCAATCCGCGGAGGAACGACGAGCCATGCTCGGCGGCGCTATCTGCGATTCGTACACGGTCGTCGAGCACCGGGCGAGAGCGGAAGAGGATTGCGTGTACGTGGGAACAACCCGATTTGGAACCGAAGTGAAGCTTAATCGCGTGGTGGCGGAAGCGGACCGGGTCGTAGTCGTGGGAACGGTTGTTCATCATTATTTCGCGGGATTCGGGGGCGGGCCGAAGATGTTCCTGCCCGGCGTGGCGGCCTACGGCACGGCCCTCGCAAACCACCGGCGCACGCTGCTGCCCGATGGCGGGTTCCACACCGGCTGCCGGGACGGCGCGCTGGACGGAAACCCCGTGGCGGAAGATATCTTTGATGCCGTGCGTTTCTTCCCGCCCTCGTTCTGCATTGCCGTTTTGTTCAACGAAAAGAAGGAACCGTTTTTTGCCGTGGCCGGCGACCTCGTGAAAGCTCATCGCCGGGCCGCCGAGGTCGTGGACGGCATGTGGACCGTGCCCGTGCCGCGGTTGGCCGATTTCGTCATCGCCTCCTGCGGCGGGCACCCGCGCGACATCAACTTAATCCAGGCGCACAAGACTCTTCACCACGCCCAGTATGCCTTGAAACCGGGCGGAACCATGATCTGCCTGGCCGCGTGCCCGGAGGGCCTGGGAAACCCCGACATCCGGCGGTGGTTCGTGTACCCGACTAGCAAATCAATGGCAAAGGAGGCTATCAGGGATTACACCATGAATGCCCATACGGCCGTGGCCATTCGGAAGAAAAGTGAATCGTTCAACATCATTCTTGTCAGCGCCTTGAACAGGGCCGACGTTCGCGCAATGGGTATGACCCCTGCCTCGACTCTCCGGGAAGCGGTCGACGCGAGCGGGATTCCCGGGGCGCGCGACGCCCTCTGTTACATTATCCGGGATGGATCACAACTCGTTCCCCGCCTTGAAGGCTGATCGTTCGGCTGATCATCGAGCGAGAATCATGGGGCGGGTGAACGTGGCGTTCGCGGTTTGAAGCTGGTAGTAGTAAACGCCGGAGGGCAGGGCGGAAGCGTCGAACGTCACGACATGTCTTCCCGCGGTCAGGGTTTCGTCGACCGGTGTGGAGACGAGGCGTCCCAGGCGGTCGTAGATTTTCACCGTGACGTGCTCCGGTCGGGCGATGACGAACGGAATATGTGTGACGGGATTGAAGGGGTTGGGCCGGTTCTGCAGGAGCGCGCTGCCGCCCCGCAGGGGAACGATGCAGACGCCGGTGGTTGTGATCATTCCGTCGATGGTGGTTGTCTTGACCCGTCCCCCCGCCAGCTCGGCGCGGCGGAAAAGGAGCGGTGTTCGCATCACGGAAAAAGCGTCCTCTTCGCCCGCGTAGCGTCCTTCAAATGTTACGTACAACAAGGGCCCGCTGCCTTGCAGGGGGACGGAGGAAGAAGCGGAAATATCCACCAGTCCTTCGCCCGCGTCTTGCCAGCGCATGTTCACCCATTGCGCGGAGAGCGTTCCCGCGTTGAACGCATCCACGAAACCGACGACGGCGGGATCGAATTCCAGCCTGATGTCGAAACTGGTGATGTCTTTCCCCGCCGTGTTGTCGATGGAAACGGGGAGGGGGATTTTCTCTTCGTACCCGATGAGAACGTTTTCCGGCAAGCTCAGGACCGCCGTCCGCGGTGCGCCCTGAACCACGGTGGCGGCGCTGCACACTACTTCCGGGGCGTTGTTGGCACGGCCGAAGAAACGAATCCAGCGCTCCTCGGTGGAATCCCTGCGCAGCGCATACACGGCGAACGACGCTTCTCCTTCCTCGCCGGTGGCCAGCACCGAGGGAATAGTTGGTTTTGTTTGCAGTTCGCCGTCGGCCAGGGCCAGCCCCGGACCGACAACGCAGGAAACGTTCACCCCCCGTGCTGTCGTAACAGACTGGTTTCGTACCCGCACCAGTACCGTGAAGGGATTCGGATCGTATGCTCCCCGCGCGTGATCGAAGTAAATGGTATCGGGTGTGGAGCAGGCAGCGCGCAACTTCGAGGCCGGCAACGACGGGATGTAAACAGGC
>JAJRXL010000401.1 GCA_024276335.1 Bacteroidota bacterium | reverse complement strand
CCGAGGCGCGAGGCCAGCAGCGCCGAGGCGCGATCCTTATCGATGACCGCCTCGACACCCCGCACGCCGTCGTTCGCGCGGACGACCGGTATGCCACCGCCGCCCAGGGCGATGACAAGGACGCCGCTCTCGAGCAATAGCCTCACGGTCTCTTCTTCCACGACTTCGATAGGCTCCGGGGATGGAACCACCCGCCGGTAACCGCGCGCGGCGTCTTCCACGACATCCCAACCGAACAGCCGCTTCTTTTCCTCCGCCGTCTCGCGCGAGTAGAACGGACCGATAGGCTTGGTGGGATTACGAAATGCCGTATCCTCCGGGTCAACGATAACCTGCGTGAGCAGGGCCGTCACGGGATGTGTGAAACCCGCATCCGCAATCTCGTGCTGCAAGGCTTGCTCGAGAAAATATCCGATTTCGCCCTGCGTGGTGGCGACGCAAACATCGAGCGTATGTCCGTACACCTGGTCCAGCGCCTTTTCGGAGCGCAGGAGCGCCGCGCCCACTTGCGGACCGTTGCCGTGCGTGACAACGATTTCATACCCCAGCTTCATCACCTCGACTATAGCTCTGCCGGTGCGACGCGTGTTGGCGAGCTGCTCCTCGATCGTGCCTTTTTCGCCTGCACGTATCAACGAGTTTCCACCGACGGCGATGAGAGCTGTTCTCGACATGATCGGCCGCTATTTCATCAAGGTGTACATGATGGCTTTCTGAGCGTGGAGGCGGTTTTCCGCTTCCTGGAAGACCACCGAGTTCGGTGAATCGATGACTTCGTCGGTGACTTCCTCGCCGCGGTGCGCGGGCAGGCAGTGCATGAAAATCGCGTCCGGCCTGGCGTGCGAAAACAGCGCGCCGTTCACCTGGTACGGCTGAAAGATCGCCTTTCGCTTATCCGCTTCGCTCTCCTGGCCCATGCTGGCCCAGACGTCGGTGTACACGGCGTCTGCATCCTTCACGGCCTCGACCGGATCGTTGGTGACCAGGAGTTCGCAGCCCGTAGCCCGGCCTTCCCGGCGCACATACTCTATCACTTCCCGGTTCGGCTCAAAGCCTTCCGGCGTGGCAATCGCGATGCGGACTCCCAGCTTGGCCGCACCGAACATCAGAGAGTGCGCTACATTGTTGCCGTCGCCCAGGTACGCGAGCTTGCGTCCCTCGAGAGCGCCCTTCACTTCTTTCATCGTCATGTAGTCGGCCATGGCCTGGCAGGGGTGATTGAAATCGGTCAGGCCGTTGATAATGGGTACCGAAGCCCATTTCGCCATGTTTTCGACGATGTCATGCCCGAACGTGCGGATCATGATCCCCTGCACCATGCGCTCGAGGTTTTTCGCCACGTCGTACACGGACTCACGCTTGCCGAGGTTGATTTCCAGGGGGGAAAGATACACCGAAAAACCACCGAGCTGGTGGATGCCCACGTCGAACGTAACGCGTGTGCGCAGCGAGGGCTTTTCAAAAATCAGCGCCATGCCCCTGCCCTCCAGGGCGCTGGTGTACTTCGCGGGATTCGCCTTCATGGAAAAAGCGAGGTCGAGAAGGTCGTGTGTTTCCTCGACGGATAAATCGCGGATAGATAGAAAATCTTTCTTGTGCATGTGTCAACCGATCATGTGGAAAATATGGAACGGTTCGCGACGCGAACACTTTCGCATCCGATACGAACTCCAAGAGCCAATACCAACCGGTCAGGGAACGCGGGTGAAGCAGTAGGAGAGGCGATACAGGACGTCGCTGAACCGTACCGGCCGGCGGTTGCGAAGAGGAAGTGGTTCAAGAGAAAGAATGCGCTGCATCGAAGCTGATTGCCTAAGCTCTACAATTCTTCACATTGCGAACCGGGTCGTTTTTCTTCACCTTGGCAGGCCAGGACGAAAACACGTTCCTGCAATCAGCTGCCCTGAGCCGGGACCCGTTCAGATACCGTCTCAGACATGGAATTCTATTCTAACAAGTATTTGGATGAGAAACAAATTCCGGCGCCATCTACCGCGACGGTGGTTTGCCTGGAACGAAAAATTCCCCTACGTTTATGGGCAGAGCCGTCCACGGTTATTACAAGGAACGTACATGAAACCCGAATACACCCTGACTATCGACCAATCGATAACATTGACCTCCAGCACGGCAATAAGCAGGACCGTGTGGATCGCCATATTCGGCGTCCTCACCGTTGCCGGAGCCCAGATCGCCATTCCCACCGTTCCCGTTCCGTTTACGCTGCAGACACTGTTCGTGCTGCTCGCGGGAGCACTTCTCGGGGCACGGGCGGGCGCCTATAGCCAAATCGCCTACCTCGCCGCCGGGGCCGTGGGACTGCCCGTGTTCGCAAACGGCGCCGGCGGGTTTCCGCACCTCTTCGGTCCGACAGGCGGGTACCTGCTCGGCTTCCCGATCGCGGCCTGGCTCGTAGGCATGATCATTCACGACTGGCAATGGGGACAGCGTATCCCGCGCACTGTCCTGGCAACCGTCGCCATGACGCTCGGCCTGCTCCTGATATTCGCTGCGGGAGTCGTTCAGCTCAACGCGCTGTACATCCATGACTGGTCGATTTCCATAAAAGTAGGTTTCATCAGTCTCCAGTGGTGGGACGGACTGAAACTCGTTGCCGCCGTTGGAATGTACACCGCCATCTCCAGAAAATACGCCAGCGGCAATACACCGTAGCGCCAGGTGGAAACGCTGCTGATCAACGAGATATTCTACAGCATTCAAGGTGAAGGCAGCCGCTCCGGGCTGCCTTGCGTTTTTATACGCACACATGGTTGCAGTCTTCGTTGCCGCTGGTGCGATACCGGTTATGCACTCAAAGGTGAAGGCGCAGGAAAGCGCCTGTCGCTCGAGGATATCCGAGAGCGAATCGCGGGCTTTCCCGCCCGGTTCGTGGAAATCACCGGCGGTGAGCCCCTCGAGCAGGAGGCTTCCTTCCCGCTCATGAAACAGCTGTGCGACGAGGGCTACACGGTCGCCCTGGAAACCGGGGGCCACGTCGAT
>JAJRXL010000400.1 GCA_024276335.1 Bacteroidota bacterium | reverse complement strand
CAACCGTCCGCCCATGCGCTGGGAACCGGCGGAATGGAACAACGCAATCATCAATCATTACCGAACGCTGTTGGCCCTCCGGAGAGAGTATCCCATCCTCCGTTACGGGACCTTCACACCCCTCCCCACGGGCAATGCAACGGACGTGTACGCCTACCTGTTGCAATACAAGAACAGGAGGGTTGTATGCGTGCTCAATCGCGGCGACAACCACGTGGACGTAACCCTGCCCGTACCCGCCCTGCGGTGGCGGGAGAAAATGTACGGGAACATCTACCGGAGCACCGGGAAGGGTCTCCGCGTCCGGTACATGCCACCTCGCTCCTCCCTCCTTTTTCTGCAAGAGTAATCGCAATATTTCATCCACGGGGTCGGCGCCATTGCAATGTTGACCGCCGCTCCTTACTTTAAACACGGTTTCAAAGGACAATGATCGTCTGTTAACATAGACTGTTCAACAATACCCGGATCGCGGACACGCATCAAGCGCGCTTTCCCCCTCGACAGCATGGCGTCACTCCGGGTGGAAGATGCTTCGTGAACGTTTGCAGGGAGGCCGTTATGTCGAAGTCAATACTCATCATCGTCGCGTTCTTTCTCATCGCAAGGACAGCAACCCTCGCCCAAGCTCCGTCACCGGGAACCGCCACGACAAAGCCGTGCGTCGATGCCATCACCGTTACCAGCACGCAGGATTCCGGCCCCGGCACACTTCGCGAAGCGCTCCTCAATGCCTTGAGCAATCCCGGTCCGGATTCCATCCTGTTCGACATACCGGACAGCGATCCCGGCTTCGATCCCGGGACGGGCGCGTGGTTCATCACGCCGGTCACGCAGTTGCCCCACCTAATAGATGAAACGGTCATCGACGGCGGATCGCAGAGGCGGTTCCAGGGCGACCGCAACCCCGCCGGCCCCGAAATCTTTATCGACGGTAAAAACCTCTCGAGCGGATCGGGATTTGTCATCGCCAATGCGCGCAATTGCGCCATACTGGAAGTCGGTATCGTCAACTTTCACGAGCGGGGCATCGAGATTTACGGCAAAAAGGCCGTGGAGAACATCATACGGGGCTGCTTCATCGGCATCGATCCCACGGGCACCGTGGCCATGCCCAACCACCTCGATGGTATCCTCATTACCATACAGTCGCATCACAACTGGATCGGGGGTCCGGGCGAAAGAGACGCTAACGTGATCTGCGGGAATTACGCCGATGGTATCAGTTTCGGGGTTTCCAGCTTCAATGTCATTGAAAACAGTTTCATCGGGTGCGGACCGCAACTCAATCCCGTTCCTAATAAAGGGAACGGTGTCCGTCTTTTCAACGACAACGATCACCACAGGATCGGGCCGGGAAACAATATCGCGTTCAATCAGAAAAACGGCGTCGCACTCGAAGGGAACTATGGCAGTAGCGGTTCTCATTTCCATACCATCACCGCCAACAGTATCTTCGCCAACGAACAGAAAGGGATCACACTCGACGCGAAGTCGAACGAACAAATTAAGGCACCGGTAATAACGGGATTCTCCGCGGGAACGGTAACCGGCACCGCCCTCCCCGATTCCCACATCGAGATCTTTTCAGACGACGGAGACCAGGGGAGATTCTTCGAAGGAGAATCCGCGACCGATGCGACGGGTGCGTTCACGTGGTCCGGTCCGATTCGCGGCAGATACATCACGGCCACGGTAACCAACGGCAATGGCTCCACGTCGGAGTTTTCACAACCCTTCCTCGTCACGGCCGCGCCCGCAATCCGAAACGCCGCTTTTTCGCCACGTCTTTACCAAAACTACCCCAACCCGTTCCAGGGCCGAACGGAAATTGCATTCGAGCTCCCCGCGCGAACACACGTTACACTTCGCATCAGCGACGCGCTCGGGCGCGTGGTCGCGAGACTAGCTGACGATGTCCTGCCGACCGGGAAGCACAGCGTGACGTGGAACGGCAGGGACGCCGCAGGCCGCGTACTCCCTGCGGGAACGTATTTCTGCCGGTTGCGCACTGGCAACTCCGCCAGGTTCACCAGGATGGCGTTCATGCCTGCGCGGAGATAAAGTCCCCGTGTATTTCTTCACGAGGAATCGTACCTTTACCGGGTATGAAAACGAATCGCTGCGTACATGGCTGACGTCGCGCTGGAGCACGTGACCAAGACGTTCGAGAAGGACGTTACCGCGGTTTACGACCTTTCCCTGCGCGTGAACGACGGGGAATTCGTCGTCCTGGTCGGTCCCAGCGGATGCGGCAAGACGACCACACTCCGGATCATCGCCGGCCTGGAAGACCCCACCGGCGGGATCATCAAGATCGGCGGACGCGTGGTGAACGACGTGCCGCCGAAGAACCGCGACATCGCCATGGTGTTCCAGAACTACGCCCTCTACCCTCACATGAACGTGTACGACAACATGGCCTTCGGCCTGAAGCTGCGCGGGTATCCGAAGGCGGAAATCGCATCACGGGTGCGCGAAACGGCGGAACTGCTCGGGCTGACCGACCTGCTGTCGCGCAAGCCCCGCGCGCTCTCCGGGGGACAGCGCCAGCGCGTCGCCCTGGGGCGGGCGATCGTGCGGAAACCGGCGGTGTTCTTGTTCGACGAACCCCTGTCCAACCTCGACGCCAGGCTGCGTGTGCAGATGCGGGCGGAAATCAAGAAGCTCCACGCGCAGCTCGGGACCACGATGGTGTACGTGACACACGACCAGGTGGAAGCCATGACGATGGGCGACCGCATCGTGGTCATGGATTCGGGAACCATCCACCAGGTTGACGCGCCGCTGAACATCTATCATCATCCCGCCGACATGTTCGTAGCCGGATTCATCGGCAGCCCGGCCATGAACTTCCTCACCGCGACCATCCCACCGGATGATCCCCCGGTCGCCGTGACCGACAGCCTGCGTCTCGCCCTGCCCGCTTCGGCGCGGACTTTACTGGAGCCGTACCACCGCGGAAAGATCGTGCTCGGCATACGACCGGAACACTTGTCCTTTCACCCCGACGGCATGGCGGAACCCGCAGCGCTGGAGCTTCGCCACGAGATGTCCGAACTGCTGGGAGAAGAGACCGTGTACTACTTCACAACCGGCGCTATCAGCGTCATCTGCAAATCAACCGTGTTCAGGAAGCTCTCGCTGGGCGAACAGGCGACGCTGTACTACGACGCCACGAAACTCCATTTCTTCGACCCGGGGACAGGGAAAACGATACGGGAATGAATCGGCGGATTTGCGAATGAGCTCCGAGCCATTCTTCCTGAAAGGAAACGTTTGAACGTTGGAACATTCATCCCCAGCTTATTTCCTGGACTCCGTATCAAGTCCCAACTGACATTTTCATGTATCGATGCCGCCCGAGAGTTCGGGGATGGCATCGAGCAATAACCATCTCCATACGGGCAACACGCGCACGCTGACGCCGTCAATCTGAAGTTCTCTCTCCTGGTCGTAGGTAAGCACTGCGCCGGACGCAAGGTCGAAGGCTTTGCAGGCTTCAAGGAGCCCGGCGACTTCGCGCTTTTCGTTGCGCTCGTTCAATTCCCAGCAGACCTGGAGGGCATATCCAGGTTTCGGTCCTTTCCTGACCACGAAGTCGCACTCGTTTTTGTTCTTGAAATAATACAGCTCCAGGTCGCGGCGGAAAAGCTCTATTGCGACGACATTTTCAAGGAGCCTTCCCCTGTTTTCGCTGAAAGAGCGCCCCAAAACAGTGAATCCCGTATCGGTTAGGTAAATCTTTTTCGGATTCATCATCCGACGGCGCGGGGAAAAAGAGAATTTCTCGTTCGCGATGATAAAGAAGGCCTCATCCAAATAATGTAGGTAATTCGAGATAGTCCGTTTGCTTCCCGGTATTTTGTTGGCCTTCAGATGCCCCTCGAACCTCGTAATGGAAAAGATGCTCGCGTATGTTTCGAGGAGTTCGCTCATCAACCCGTCGAGCACGTGCCTTGCCTTCACGTTGTAACGTTCCAGTATGTCCCTGTAGAAAATGCTTTTGTAATAGTCCCGCAACAATTTGCGTCTCTCGAAATCGCTCCGTGCCATGAAAACTTCGGGAAATCCACCATGATTGATATAGTCATTGAAGGCCGAAAGGATATTTCCGCGGGCCGCGGTATAGAGGGATGCCGACGTGTACCGGATGCCGCGATACAGGAGATATTCCCGGAATGAGAATGGCAGCATGAGAAGATCCTCGTATCGCCCGCGGAGTTCGGTCGCTACTTCGCGCCCAAGTAACCTCGAATTGCTACCCGAGACGATGATCTTGAATCGGCGGCGGTTGTGTAGTGTGCGAAGAACTCTGCTCCATTCGGGGAGATTCTGAACTTCGTCGAAAAAAAGAAACCGGGGATATTTGCCGGTCAATTGATGAAAAGCCGTGAAGAGTTCGTCAATGTCTTCACCTTTGCATCCGCCGAGCCGGAAGTCTTCAAAATCCACAAACAATATGTCTTCTTTCGAAAAACGGCCGTTTTTCAGAATCGACTGGATAAGCTGGTACATGAAATAGGTTTTCCCGGCCCGTCTTGGTCCCACGATGGCAAGAATCCGCTTGAGCTTTTCCGGTACTATTCCATGACAGTCCCGAGGCACCAGCGAGGGCAAATCCTCCTCTTCCAGCCACTCACCTACAATCTCAAGCAACACGTCTTTT
>JAJRXL010000399.1 GCA_024276335.1 Bacteroidota bacterium | reverse complement strand
GCGGTAAGATCCAGCTCCGGGTTTGTCGGATCACCGATGAAACGCAGCTTTCCGCTCGTCGTAAATTGCTTGCCAAGAAACAGGTAGTACGAATTACCCGTCAGTTCCACTTCGCCTTCGAATTTCGCCTTCCCGCCCCAATTGCTGATCACCAGTTTGTCCACGGTAAGTTGCGCGCTCAATTCTTCCTGCTGCAAAGTGCTGAACGGCATGGTGAGGCGAATGGGCGTCTTCGTGGAAAACGTCAAGTTATAGTTCAAACCGTCAACGAGACTCCGGCCTCTCTGCTTGGATTCAACGATCGTGGTGGATTCACCCAGGCGCCGTATGCGCGCCAAACGCCTGCCCTTCGAAAGCGACGTCTCTTTCCGCCGTGTCGTGTCGTCCACGAAGGTATAAATGATGTCACTCTCCACGTGCAGTTCCTTCGCGCCGCGTTCGGTCGGCATTTGCAGCTTTCCTTCGAGCGCGACGAGATCGCCATAGAGGATGGAATGGGCAAACCGCCCCTTGTAATTCAACCCGCCCGGCCCGGTGGCGACGTACAGCTTGCCGTACAGGCTTTTAAAGGACCGACGCGAATAACGATCCAGGATTTTCAACTGCCCGTTCAATTGGAATTGAAAGTCACCCAGTGCGAAGTCGGAAAATCCCACTTCACCCGTGGCCCGCATCACGCCCTTCTCCCACACCTTCGGATCATTCCGTAATTCCAGTTCCTTGATGATGATCTTGTCCCGGCTGGGCGCAACCGCCAGTTTCACCAGGTACCGCATGCGATTGATACCCAGGATACCATCCCCATTGTCGATGCGGAGTTCGCCCGCGAACCGGGGATGCTGCGTGGAACCCGATATGGTGATGTCGGCGTTGGCTGTTCCGGTCAGTTGCGTAAAGATACCGATGAACCCTTCCACCAGCTCGAGGGGCAGTTCTTTCAATTGGAAACGGAGGTTCATCCGGTCATCGCGGAGCGGCGCCGCATCGCCCGAGAACGACAGGTTCAGGGGCATGAACCCCGATATGAACAGCACCCTGTTCGCGGATGATCCTATCGAGCCGTAATTCAAATCGCCAAAGACCTGGACCCGCTGCTTGTTGTACGTCAGTTCCAGCTCGAGATTGCCCATGTACGCGCCCGCGAAATTCAAGCTGTCAATATGGACTTCGAGCGCAACCAGCGGCGTGGCGTCAGTGCCGCTTACAGTGCCGTTGACGTCCATCCAGCCCCGGAACCGGCGGTCCTGATCGCTATTCCCGCTCTGCGTGAGCATATCGTCAATGTCGGAAAGCTGGAACCGGGTGCCGTACACGCTGAAATCATTCCGCCCGCGGAACGTTCGCGTTCCCTTTATTTCGACAATCCCGTCGCCGCTCCGTACAACCATGCGGCCGAGGGAAACAGACTGGCTGTCGATGGTAACCGTAAACGGTCGTTCGACGGAAAACAGCTTTTTACGGTATGAAACCCGCAAACGCTCGAACCCGATGTCGATACGTTCATCCAACTTCCCGTTGGCAGCCCCTTCGAGGAATACACCGTCCGGCAGCATACTACGAAAACGCACCCCCGGTTGGAGATCCTTCATGCCGAAATCAAGATTCAGGCGTTCAAGGTGAATTCCATTGGCGTACACCATGCCTGCCCGCACCTTGATATTTGCCCGAACCCCGGCTAAGCCGACCCGGGGACCGACCCCTTCGAAAGCGCAGTCCAGGTCCAACCCTTCCAGGATATACAGGTTCAAGCTGTCAACGTAGTAAAACTCGGGAAGAACCAGGTGCGCGGTGACGTTCACGTTGTCGTCCCGACCTTTCACGCGACCGTCGAGATTGCCACGGATGATCAGGGGCTGGGAGCCGAAATACACCGGAAGATCAATGGGCCGTTTGAATGTCACGGAGTACTCGGCGTCCACGAGACCGAGGGTATCCACGCCTGCATCCGAGGAATCCGGGGGAGCCAGCCGCTCGAATGCCGCCAGGCGTTCGGCATCACGCGCAATCGTGTCGGCGGTGGCGGCAAACAAACCTATCAGCCGTGGAACGGAGAACGTGCCGCTCATGGAAGCATCGACGTAGCGTGTCCGCAGCAAGAGCGTTCTTCGCCCGGGGTCGCTCTGCTCGACCCGGAACTCCGCCGTGTCCGGCGCAACCGGGAAACCGCGTACGGTCGATGTGTCGAGCTCGACCCGGAAGGCAAGCGAGGACGTTTCCAGGTCGAAACCGGTTCCTTCCGCCGTCACCGAAACGTTCAGGTCCGTCTCGAGCGAATCGCGCCCGAGCCACTTGCCGAGATCGACGTGGTCGAACCGCGACGTAAAATCGAATGACGCCACGGCGCCATCCTGTACGACCAGGTTCCCCTTCGCCGAGGCGGTTCCCACACCGTGCCGTGCCCGGACGTCGAGATCGATGCGGTCGCCCTGCGAAAGGAAGGTCATCCGCACCTGCTGGATGGCCTGGCGGTTATATCGGGAGGAATCGATAAACACCTCGCCCGCGGCGTAGATTTCTCCCATCGTCGTTCCCGATCCCTCGACGTCGGCCAGGATGTTAAGGCGAGAAGAAAACGATCGGTCGCCGAACACGCGGGCCAGGTTCAAACCATGGGTGGTAACCGTACCGTCGTAAATGAGGTGTCGCTCACGTAGGTTAAGCCGGAGATCCGCCTCGATCCTTCCCGCTTCCGACGTGGTGGCCACCGCCGCGTGGAAATCGAGAGGCTGACCTTCGTACCGGAGGTTGTCGATAGTCACGATGCCCAGCGAGGAAAAATCGGGCAGCGGAATGCCGGGAATGATTTCCGGAAGCTCCGCGGCATCGATACGGGTTTCCGTGGACACCAGGTCCATCCACATTTCTTCACCCTTCAATATATCGCCCAGCGTCCCCTTGAGCCCTATGATACTCCCCGGCGTTTCCAGGTACAGGCTGGACACGGCAAGTTCCTTCAGCGATCCCTCGGCCTCGACCTCCACCTGGTACCGCGACCCCAGGAAATCGAGCGACGGGATGAAGTATTGCAAGTCGATCGAGGACAGGAGCGGCGCGCCGAGCCGTACCCGCAGTGGGGCGACGGCCAGCGAATCCATGGACGGCACGCCCGATATGCCGACGCCATCCATTTCCGCCGTGATCACGAAACGCGACCGGGACGTATTGACACCCAGGTTCGTCAGCTTCACGGTTCGAGGGGTTATGTTCACGTCACCCACGATATTCGTGCATACGAAATTCCGATCCGCGCTCATCACGCTGAACCCGTTCAGGGCGAGCGTTACGTGATCGGAACTGACGAGCGCCCTGGCCGTCAGCGTCAGACCGACGAGAGAAAGGTTCGACGTGTTGAAGTACGGAGATACCGGGCCGCTTTCTGTCACGGAATCGTACACGGTGATCTTTCCGTCCAGGATCCGGACCGCGTCCAGGTCGAACGTCCAATCGAAGGCCCCCCCTTCTTCAGTGGAATCGGCGGCGGCAAAAAGACCGTCCACGTTCCAGGCACCGTCCTTGCCTCTCAGCAGGTAAACCGCCGGCCGCACTAACGTGATCTCGCTCAGGCGCAGGTACTTGTTGGGAAGCTGGAAAGGATCATATCGAACGGTAATGGATGAAGCGGAAAAGACGGGCACGCCGTTCCTTTCCACGGACAGCGAATCAATGGTCAGGCCGGTGAAGATGCTTCCCTCGAACCGGCCGATGTACACTTCGGCATGGAGATTTTCACTGGCGAGATCAACGAAGACGTCGCGCAACCAGTTCCGGAAAAACGCCGTCTGCGTCGTTCCCAGGAGCAACAGCGACACGACGAAGAGGGAAAGGGCGAACAGAAGCGTGATGCGAACGATCTTTCTCCACTGTATCCGTCCCTTTTCAGACGGTATCTCTTTTTGCGCCATCGGCACAGTATCGCTCAAGGATAGTCTCGATAATTCCCGTGGAAGACTTGTCCGGCGTCAGCGGGATGGTGACAACCGTTCCCCCGTTTCGTTCCACGGTCTCCCGTCCCACGATTTCAGCCGGCGTGTAATCGGCCCCCTTTACGAGCACGTCCGGAAGTATGCTCGCGATTAAGCGTGCCGGTGTATCTTCGTGAAAGAGGCAAACCACGTCAACGCTGCGCAGGCTTGTCAACACGTACGCCCGATCCCCTTCCGGGACGATGGGTTTTTTTTCTCCCTTGATGCGTCGCACGGAATCGTCAGCGTTGAGCCCGACGACGAGCACATCGCCCTGCGCCCGCGCCTGCTCCAGGTACTCGCAATGACCACGGTGCAGGATATCGAACACGCCGTTGGTAAACACCACGATCTTGTGCTCCTTTCTCCATGCTTCACGCAACTCCTTCAACTCGTCCCATGTAACTACCTTACCCATAATCCTTTACACCTTTTTCCCTTGCGCTTTCCCCCCGCCTCTCCACACCTCTCACTTTTTACTTTTTACCTTTAACTTTTTACTTTTTACTTTTTACTTCTTCCTGAGAGCTTCCCTGTACAGCCGTTCCCTGTCGATGGGCACAATGCCGACTTCCTCGCACACCAGGCCCCCGGCCAGGTTGGCAAGGCTCGCGGCTTCCAGGATATCGGCGCCGCCTGCCAACGCCACCGTCAGCGTGGAGATCACCGTGTCGCCGGCGCCGGAGACATCGGCCACCTTGCGAGCGCGCGTTCCCACCCGGTGCACGGAATCGCTTTCGTCCAGAAGCAGCATCCCCTGTTCGCCCAGCGTCAGCAGCACGTTGCCGCACCTCAGCCGTCCCTTGATCTCGCGCGCGGCCCTGGCAAAATCCTGCTCGGAAGCCAGGATGGTACCCAATGCGTTGGCGGTTTCCTGCCGGTTGGGCTTGAACACGTCCGCTCCCGCATAGGCGAAGAAATTCCTGAACTTGGGATCGACGGTAACCAGCACGTTCGCCTGCCGTGCAAGGCGGATGGTTTCGGTGATGATGCGCTCGCTCATCATCCCCTTGTTGTAATCCTGGAGGATGACGCCGTGAATGTCCTTCATTGCAGCTTCCAGGCGGGCCAGGATTTCGTCTTCCACCTCGCGGGAAATCTCCTGCCGCCGTTCGTAGTCGATGCGCACCACGTGCTGGCTGTGCGCAATGATCCGCGTCTTGACCGTGGTGGGACGCGAAGGGTCGGTCACCAGGTGGCTCCGGGAGATGTTTTCTTCTTCGAACAACCTTCGCACGCCGTCGGCGCCCGCATCG
This sequence comes from Bacteroidota bacterium, assembly GCA_024276335.1. Classification (GTDB taxonomy): domain Bacteria; phylum Bacteroidota; class Ignavibacteria; order SZUA-365; family JAADGX01; genus JAADGX01. The sequence continues at coordinate 4,290 of JAJRXL010000399.1, read as the reverse complement.
TTGCCCACCACGCCGAACATCAACGGTTCGGCGCCCAGGCTGCGTATGTTCAACGCCACGTTGGACGCCCCGCCCGGGTGCTCTGTTTCCCTTTCCACGTCCACCACCGGCACCGGCGCCTCGGGCGAGATGCGGTTTACCGATCCCCAGATGTAGCGATCGAGCATGACGTCGCCCACCACCGCGATGCGCAATTCCCGGAAACGGGTGAAAAATGTGTCCAACCGGTCTTTTTCAAAATGCGTCATGGATTTCCGTGCGCTTGTCCGACAGTTCCAATAAACGGTTCACGTTGCTCATTTAAACCTGGACCGGAGGAATTGCAACATGCTCGCCCACGCCTGGACCGAGTTGACCGGGTGGTAATTCCGGTGCAGGGGATTGAAAAAAAACCGTTTTGCCTGCTTGTACATGTTGACGTATCCTTTCTTGCCGTTGTCCCAGAGAATTTCCTTCAGGCTGTTGGCCCGCGCCATGTTGAACTCTCCGTCCAGCTCGGCAACATGAAGATACACCGGGCAGGTCAGTTTGGGCGCATCCCGCTCGATGCTCGACTTCAACGTGGGGTAGAACGCGATGCAGGCGGCAAACATGGGAACGGCGGTCGCAATTTTCAGCGCGATGTCCGCGCCCACGTCCATACCCACCACGGCAATGCGCTCCCCGGTCGTGGAATCCGTCACGATTTCCAGGGCGAGGGCGGTGGCAAGGCGGATATCGGATGAATCGACGTACACCTCCGGGTAGGCCTGCGATGTATCCGCGGCGACGGAGCGGATATGCATCGCGTAGGCGTTTACGCCTTTCGCCGCCAGGCTCCGTATCAACTGCCTGGTTCCCAGGTTCACGCCGAAACGGTCGGGGAGCACCAGCACGCTGTTGAACCGGCCCGGTCGATCGGGACGCGCGTACTCGACGGCGACCGAGTCGCCTTCCAACTTGAAGACCGCGAGGTGCAAGCGCAGCGAGTCAGGGGGCGCGAGGGCGAAAGCGGCGCAATTCCACGCAGCGGTAAGCGCCAGGATGCAGATAGCTCTTTTCATGGCCTCCGTTGCACCAGTTTACGACTTCATGCGGGCGCCGTGTTCTTCGCGGTCGAAGATCCAACCGGCCAGCTTCCCGATGTTCACGGTCCGGAAATTTTCCCAGTATTCCCGACTACGAATGAAGCGCGAGCTCGTATCCCCTTCCGGAATCTCATCCACCTCGGCCATGATCGCCTCGATCCGCGACTTCCACCGGGCGAAATTGGACACCCGGAGATCGACCCATCCGTCGTGCGCCCACTTGTCCACCATGCCAGGGGTAACGTCGATTTGCTCCATTTCGTGCCCGGGGGGAATCTTCATCACCGGACCCCGGAGCATGGACGTACCGTCGGGCAGCAACACGGCGATACCGATGGAAAGAATGTTGCTGCGGGTTTTCTCCTCCCGCGAGAGAAAATCGAGCGCTTCGCGCGACAGGTCCTCGGCCGAGGAATCCCGCACGGCCAGCATCGATCCCCTGAGGCGCTTGAGCAGGTACGCTTCGTAGAGCAGCTTGGAGAGGCGGGGCGGCCCAAGCAACTCGAAGGCCACGCTGTCCTCGCCCGTCTCCCGCTCCAGCTTGTCGAGCTGGCCCAGGGCGGTATGCAGCATGAACCCGGCCCGGTACGTCGGTTCCAGCACCGCGTTATCGAGCGCGTTCACGATATCGTGGCCGGTGTTGCCTCCCCGGATCTCCCGCACCACGTCCTCGGCGACCTCTTCCGGGGTCACGAACTCCATCTGTCCCGCCGTGGTGATGGCCTCGAATTCGCCCCGCGAGAACGTGCCGTTCTCGCCGGTGTCGATGAACACGCTCCGGAGCGTCGCCTCGCGGGCTTTCCACATCCCTGCGTCGCCGGACAGCGACAGGCATTCCGAGACCGGCCGCGCGTTTTCCACGGGCGCGTCGAAGAGGGGAATGGGTCGGCCGTGCCTCTTGATCTGGTCCACGCCGATGCTCTTCCAGGCGATGGCCCCGGTGGGCTTGATTTCCTTGACCATGGGCGCGTCGGGCGTGCGACCCATGAGAAAAAGCAGGAGGGAATGGGCGCCTGCCACGGCGGACTTGCTCAACAGCACACGCGACGGGCGTTCCTCGCTGTGCGTGTACGGGATATTAAGCCCCATCCCGCCGGTGCCGCTGGTGCCGATTTTCACGTAGGTCTTGGTTCCGGCCTCGACCATCGCATTGTAGATGATCTGGATGTGGCGGATAAGCTGGGGCACGTACAGCGTTCCCAGGAGCGACTCCACCGTGTCCTCCAGGTTGTGCTCCTCTCCCTTCCGGGCGGCATCCATTTCCCGCATGACCTCGCGCGCCACCTGGAAAACGTTCTGGTACGCGATGCCCGTTGCCGAATTGACGCAATCCACGAGAATATCCGGCTGAAAGCGGGAGATGACCTCGTAGAGGGCGGAAGCCTTGAGGATGTCATCACCGAGCTCATCCAGCACGTCGTGGATATACAACGAGCGTTTTTCCGGGTCGGTGAGAATTTCTTCGCGCGGGAGGTCCTTGAATTCCGAGCGCACGAAAATGTTGCCCCACCAGGGGACAAACCGGTCGGGACCGACGTCGGGGTATTCTTCCCGGAGCTTCGCCACGGCCTCGCGGGCTTCGTGCTCACGCAGCGACGTGACAACGATCTGGCGGGGTTCGTATTCCATGAGTTTTCGGCACACGGCTGAGCCCACCAAACCCCAGCCGCCCAGTACGACGATTGATTTTCCTTGAATGTCCATTTGCGATGTGACCCTTTCTGATAAAGAGGTACGCTGGAATTACGCACGTGTAATTCGCATCTGTCAAGTTAAGTTATTCATTCACGGGATGACTTCAAAAGTACGGGCCGGTACACTTCGCGGCGGGCCTGACCGGATTTGGCAGGCTCTTCCCCGGGTAGTTCACAATGACCACCTCTCGTTTTCCTGTTTATTTCTACCCACTTTTTTTGCTAATATGAACTCCATGATACGAAACCCCGGTACGGCTCCGCGAATAACGACCGCCAGCGCCCTGGTTGGCGCGTTCCTTCCGATCTTGTCGCTACTGCTCATTTCCTGCGCGACGCCAAATCGAACGGCGCGGAAGGTCTTCCCGCCCGATTCCATCGCGGCCCCCGGGTGGGCGCGGGGCATGGCCGTGTACGCCATCGACGTGGAGCGCTTCAAGAACAGCAACAAGTACAACGACCCTCCGGGCACGAGCCGGGAGCGCAAGGATCACCCCGCCGACCGCCCTTTCGGAGGCGACCTGTTCGGCATCCGCCAGCGAATGTGGTACCTGCGCAGTCTCCAGATCGACGCCGTCTGCCTCAGCCCCGTGTTCGCCGGCAACCTCGACCCGGGTTACCGCACTACTGACTACATGAAAATCGATCCCGCCTTCGGAACCGAGAAAGACCTGAAAACCGTCATCGACAAGTGCCACGAGAACGACATCCGCGTGATCCTGGACATCAACCTCGCCTACACCGGCGCGGGGTTCTTTGCTTTCCGCGACGTGCTGCAACACCATGACTCCTCGCAATACCGCTCCTGGTTCTTCATCCCGGAATTCCCGGTCGAAGTCAAGGACCCGCCACCGTACCGCTCGTACCAGGGCCGCGGCGACCTGCCCGTGCTCAACACCGACGACCCGAGGGTGCGGAAATACCTGTTCGACGCCATCCGCAAGTGGACGGCCTTCGGTGTCGACGGGTGGCGCATCCTGCATGCGGACCTCCTGTCACCCGGTTTCCTGAAAGCCCTCCGTACGTTCATCAAAGGCATCGATCCCGAGCTGCTGCTCATCGGCGAGGTTCGGAACGACGTCGCGGCCCGCCTCCAGGGAGATGAATTCGACGCGGTGACGGACGAGGAATTTCGTCGCATCGTTACCGGCTTTTTCCTCACGGACTCCCTCACGTCCGCGCAGTTCGACGCCGCGCTCCGGGACCGTCTCCGGCAGTTTCCGCCCAGGACGCCTGCCGCGGCTTGGAACGCCGTCAGCGGGCCGCGGAGCAAACGACTGTCGTCGGTGCAAAAGGACAGCATCGGCAAGGTGCTCCCGGCCATCTTCTTCCAGCTTACAACACCGGGCTCGCCGGTCATCTATTACGGCGACGAGACGGGCCTTGCCGATCCCGCGGACAACCGTCCGCCCATGCGCTGGGAACCGGCGGAATGGAACAACGCAATCATCAATCATTACCGAACGCTGTTGGCCCTCCGGAGAGAGTATCCCATCCTCCGTTACGGGACCTTCACACCCCTCCCCACG
>JAJRXL010000398.1 GCA_024276335.1 Bacteroidota bacterium | reverse complement strand
TAAAACGGGTCGGTGCGAACTACCTGCGCCAGGGCTTCGAACACTCCCTCCTCGTCAGCGCGCGCAACGAGTTGTTTCCCCGCCCAAATGCGGCGGGTGAAATCACTATCATGACGCAACTGGTATATCAATTCGTCGGTGGTCTTTTCAAACGACACCGTGCACATGGCATTCAGACCGTGGTTGAAACTGACCAGCAGGGGCCGCGCGCGAACGTGAAATCGCAGGGTCGTATCCGCGGATGCAATGTTGACGCGCTCAAGGCGACTCCATCCCTCACCGGCGAACTTGATGTCGAGCGCTACGCGGAAAGTTCCGCAGAGGCTGTCGCGCTCCTGGACTTGTCGCACACGCAATGCGCATTCATTCGTTCCCGCGTCCCAGGATTTCGTCACTTCGAATTCCGGCCACCCCGCGCCATAGACCCATTGCTTGAAGAACCAGTATAGATTCACCCCGGTGACATCTTCGATGGTCCGCTTGAAGTCGTTCGTTTCCACCGATGCGAGGGCGTACCGCTCCGCGTATTTTTTCATGACACGCCAGAACAGTTCGTCGCCCAGCATGTATCGGATCATGTGCAACGTGATGGCGCCGCGTCCATACACGTTGGCATACCCGTTCCTCCTGTCCGTCACCATCGGTGTGCGCCCAACCTGCTTGGTCCATTTCCGCAGGTTTTCCATGGCTTTCCAGCGCTGGTACCGGTACACGTCCTCTCCTTCGTGGTACTGGCTCCAACACTGCTGAAAAAACGTGGCAAATCCCTCGTTGAGCCATCCGTTCTGCCAGTCGATGTAGGTCACATAATCCCCCCACCACTGGTGGGCGAGCTCGTGCGCAATCAGGCCGTCGGGCGAATAATCGAGGGAGGCTCGCTTCGAGACGACCGTCCGGGTGTCGTTGAGGACCGTCGCGCCGGTGTTTTCCATGCCACCGTAAAGGAAATACGCCACGCTGATCTGAGCGTACTTATCCCACGGATACGGGACTCCTATCAGCTTTGAGAAAAACCGGACCATTTCCGCCGTGGTCCCAAACGCTCTCACGACATCGCGCTTCTTCTGCCCCGGGTAATAGTAGCTGAGGACCGGCACGTCGTCCGCTTCGTCCTCGTAGATGTTGTACATTCCGGCAGCAAACATGATGAGGTACGAACTGTGGGGTTTGTCCTGTATCCAATGAACGGTTTTCAGACGATGCGCCTCGTCGTACCTGTTCGAAACCAGGCGGCCGTTGGAAAGCGTGGAAAACGAATCGGGAACGGTCGCAAAGAGTTCCGATGTCGCCTTGTCATTGGGATAATCGTAGCAGGGAATCCAGTGGCGGTTGTCTTCTCCCTGCCCCTGGGTCCAAATCTGGTACGGGTCATTGGGGAAACTGGCGTCCGGCGTGATGATGTACAACCCCCGGCGCGGAGTGCATTCGTATGTCACCCGGCATTTTACGACCTGATCGATGCGAAGTGGTGTGGAGGGCCGAAAGACCAAGGTCGAGGAATCGTACGTGAAGAGTACCGCCTTCCCGTCGATCTCGACATCCTTGATGGTCATGTTTACCGCATCGAATGCAACCTCCCGCAAATTCGGACGAAGGGAAGAAAGAGTCGTCGTGACCGTTCCAAACACCTTTTTGCGCTCCAGGTCGAAGGCCACTTCAATCCTGATGTGCCGGACATCGTATGTTCGCTCCCGCCGTCCGAAATCCTGCGCATCCAGCGAACAGGTGATCATGAGGACAATGAGGAACAACATCAATCGCACTCGCATGTTCATGAATTCATACTCCCCGCAGCGGACGTGGCTTTCCGCAGTCTTGTAAGAATGGAAAAAGAGGTGTCATCAATCCTTGAAGGTCAACGGGTTCGCAGGATGTGCCTGGTAAGACGCACGGCGCCCGACGTCATCTCGACAAGATACATCCCGGCCGGCAACCTGCTGCCCGGGATCGTTACCTGGTGCGTGCCGGGAGGAAACTCGCGGGGGACGAGCTGAAGGACCTCCCTTCCGAACATATCGAGAACGCGGAACGTGACGCGGTGTCGGCCTGCGGGCACGGTAAACCGGATCGTTGCAGACGCGTTAAAGGGATTCGGAAACGCCGGGAAAAGCTGAAAACCCCCGACCACGCCCGCCCTGACAATGCCCGTGGTTTTGGAAACCACCACCGGCCACGACGTCGTATCGGACAGACAGCCGTCGCTGAGGAGGCAAGAAACGACATACGTCCCCGCACTGTCGAACGTCACGGCAAACGCCGCGCTGTCGCTGCCCTGCTCCTTGCCGTTCAGCAGCCACCGGTATGTCAGGCGGTCGTCATCTCCGTCCGTGGCCGTTACGGAAAACACTTGCCTGCTGCCGGGAGCCAGGGTATCGACTTTCCCGGGAGTGCGGGAAGCAATAACCGGGGCCTGGTTGTAGGATTTCTCTACCCAAATGTGTCGCTCACACCGCAGTGTGTCTGCGCCGAATCGCGTGCTTATCGTCAGCGTGGTCGTGACATCGTCGCACAATGGCCGCCGCACCAACAGGCGCCATTCCTCCGCGCGTGTTTCACCCGGCGCCAATGATGAAATGGAGCGGGAGGCGGTTTCTCCCTCAGACAGACGGAAAACCGTGGTGTCGAAACTCAAATCGATTTCACCATCGGCGAGAGCCCTGGAACCCTGGTTCGTCACCCGTACCGTGACCGGAAGCGGATCCGGCACGTAATTACCGGAAACGACACGGATCGAATCATCCGTGCTAAGGTTGCATGCGAGAGCAAACGCCTGTCCCGGAATTCGTACGGCCGCGACACAGGTGTCATCGGGAAAGTTGGAGCCGGTAACGACGGCGGTAACGAAGACGGTCGTGTCCCGGAGGATAACGTGCGTGGTATCGATGCGCAGGAGGAAAATCGCGCTGTCGGCGCCTCCCGGCACGATGGAGGATAAGGTTTGTTCCGTCACTCCGTTATCCGCTTGCAGTATTGAAGGCAGGGTGACTTTCACGTCCGCTGTCGCCCTTGTGCCCCCGATGTTTTTTGCGACAACAAGAAACGCGAAGGGATTGGGGGAATATGCGTCCCCGGACCGGTTTACCGACTCGGACGAACACTCGGCCAACATGAGCGGTCCGGCCACCGGGATACGTACGGCAACGTCGCGCGAAATATCCGGCAGTTCAGCGCTTCGCAACGAGACGGTCATCCGCACCTGTTGGTCGGAAGTCTGTGGCGCAAAGAAAACCTTCCACGAGACCGTCGCGAATTGAGCGGGGTCGATATCGGCGGGGTCGGCCGTTTGTTGTTTCGGTGTGGAAGTGTCGAGCCTCGCCCCACCTGGCAACGATATAGACCCGGTGATGCCGGTCAGACGCACCAGGCCGGTGTTTCTCAATTCCGCGCTGATAACGGCCGGTTCGGGTTCGTAATGACCGAGCACGGTATTCCACGTGAGTTGCACAGGTCCGGTTGCGCTCAACTCTGCCCGCGGTTGCGGCGGAATGAGGCGGACAGTAGTTGTCGGCGAATTGGCGACGGTACATCCGCGGTCCTGCGTAAAGGAAGAAAGAGTCAGAGCGAGGTCGACAGGCTGCTGCGTCATACCGCCCTCGAACCGCAGGGTTAAAAAAGCTCCGGGAGAAGTCAGCACCGCGTGGCCGGAAAGCACGACTTCCGCGCCAGTCGGCGTCGGATTCATAACCGCGGCCAGGGCGAGAAATGCGCCGTCCACCGTAACCGAACGAGGATGCAGCTTGCTGGTATCGAAATCCAGCTTCAGCACACCCGAATAGATTCGGGCAGGGAACGAGGTCGGCTGGAAAGTCAGCGTCACCGTGCCTTCACGACCGGATTCGAACTCCTGTGCCGCAAGGTTGACCGTTACTTGTTCGTCCGGGGTTCCGGCGGCAGCTATCGTGTACCGTCCTTCACCCATCCCGGACTCGTTGTTCTTGGTCACTACGACCTGGACCAACCGCTCGAAACCATCCCGGCAAGTGTTATTGGACGTATAGGTTACAACGCACGGTTTATTCTTTCCACGTAATATGGAGATCAATTCTGTTTCGAATCCCGACCCGGCGTCGCTCCAGAACTTTCCGCCGGTATTATCGGCCAGGGATTTCAGGTTCTGGGAATTTCCTCCCGCCGTAACCGATACACAGTACAATGGTACTTTGCTCGCGTTCGCAAGGAGGATGACATCGGACAGCGAAGCATTGCTCCCGTCGTCGGAGCCGTCGGACAATACCAGCACGGCCTGCACGGTGTTGCCCCCGTTGCCCACGACCTCGTTGACGGCGGCGGCAACCGCGTCCCAAAGGTGATTAGCATCATTGATGGCCGCCACTCCATCCACACCCTGGGAAAGAAAAGTTTTATCC